>NZ_JBELMH010000019.1:14641-18993 GCF_042096055.1 Citreimonas sp.
TGGCGGTGAAGAACGCGCGCGTGTCCGTCACGTCGGCATAGACCTCGGCCACGCCGAGGATCGCGCCGTCGGCCCCGAAGATGGGCACGTAGGCCTCGGCGTAAAGGTCGGGCCGGTCAGGCTTGGCCCTGCCGTCGTTGACCGCTGCCGCGGGTCGGGCCGATCGTGCCACGGCCGCGGCATCCGCGTCGATCTCGGCCGCGACACCAGAAGGGTTGTCGAGCGCGGAATCGTCTGACACGAGCACCAGCCGCCCGTCGGCATCGTACAGCGAGAAGCGGAAGATCGATCCAACGGATCGGACCGCGCGGATGGCGTCGTCCTGCGCGGCGTCGGGCAGGCCGGTGGCGATCAGGCGATCGAGATCGGGGACGTTGTGGGCCATGAAGGTGGCCCACCGCTCGGAATCGTCGATGGCCTGACGCTTGACCACGTCTTCGACCGTGCGATCGACCGCGATCGAGATCGCCAGCCACAGCGTGGCGGCGATGCAGATGCCGACCGCGAGGATCTGCAGGCCCTGCGGTCCGCCGCGCAGCGGTGGCGGTGTACCTGCCATCACGCCGGCGGCCCCCGAAACGGTAAGCGGTTCAGACCCTTCGCACTTGCTACCCGACACAAAGCGCCCCTTCGTCGATCCGGCGGGATGCCGGGCGATGATCCACCCGATACGCGGGCGGCGACGGCAGGAGCCTAGGTCGGCGAAGTTGATAGCCGGTGAAGGGGTGCGGCCAAAAAACTAGGATTTTCTGAAAGTTGCCCCGGACGGGCGGGGATCAGCGTCCGGCCTCTTCGACCGAGCGCAGATCGTCGACATAGCACGCTTCGGCCCGCGCGCGGGTGATCGTCGCGCGGTCGATCTTGGCCAGCAGCAACTCGGCGCCCTCGCCGGCGCGCGTCAGGATCTCACCCTCGGGGCCGCAGATGCAGGACAGGCCGACGAAATCGAGGCCGGGCTCGTGCCCGCTGCGGTTGGCGTAGGCGACGAAAATCTGGTTCTCCATCGCGCGCACGGGCACCACCTGCCGCGCGATCCGGTCGTGCGGCGCCATCAGCGCGGTGGGCACGACGACCAGGTCGCAGCCGGCCTGCGCCTCGGCTCGGATCAGTTCGGGGAACTCGACATCGTAGCAGATCGCAACGCCGACGCGCAGCCCGCCGCAGTCGAAGCGGAGCGTGCCCGCGCCGGGACGGAAGGTCGCCTGTTCCCAGCCGCCGAAGAGCGCGCGCTTGTGGTAGCGGCCGAGCTCGGCGCCGTCGGCCGAGAATACCACGGCCGCGTTGCGCAGCCCCTCGGGCGCGTCGAGATGCGTGCCCATCACCAGCGTCAGCCGCGTGCGCGCGGCGATCCGGCCGATCTCGGCCAGCGCGTCCTCGACCCCCGGCAGGTCGCCCGCCGTGAGGCCGGGAATGTGGTAGCCGGTCAGGAACCCCTCGGGGAAGACCAGCAGATCCGCCCCCTGCCCTGCCGCCATCTCGGCGACGCGCGCGACCTCGGCCACCGTAATGTCGAGATCGTCGGGCACGCCCGCACCCTGCCAGACAGCCAGTTTCATCATGCTCACTCCTTCACCCGGTCGGCGCCCAGCAGGCGCGGCAGGTTCCCGAACCGGCCGATCAGGCCGAAGACCAGCGCCGCCAGCACAACGAAAAGCACCGACACCACGCCCATGATCGGCGTGTAGCCGTAGCGCAGGCTGTTGAAGATCTTGATGGGCAGCGTCTCCACCGTGAAGCCGGCAACCATGTAGGCGATGATGTACTCGTTCAGCGACAGCACGAAGGCGAAAGCGTAGCCCGAGACCATGTAGGGCACCAGCAGCGGCAGCACGACGGTGCGCAGCACCTGCCAGCGCGTGGCGCCCATGGTGCGCGCGGCCTCGATCAGCGCGATGTCGACCGCGCCGAGGCCGAGGCTGATCGTGACCACCGGCAGCGTCACCAGGAAGACCCCGTGCGAGACGATCGTGGCGCCCATCTGGCCGTACATGCCCAGCGTCACCCAGAACACCAGGTAGCCCAGCGCCGAGATCACCGGCGGCAGCATGAAGGGTGCGACGCCGAGCGTGTAGAGCACACGCGACAGCCAGCCGCCGCGCGCCCAGACGTGCAGCGCCAGCGGCAGCGCCACGACGACCGCCAGCAGGCTCGATGTGGCCGCGATCACCAGCGAGTTGCGCAGCGGGCCCAGCCAGTCGGGGTCGCGGAACAGCGCGCCGTACCAGCGCAGCGAAAGCTCGGTCGGCGGAAAGCGCAGGCTTTGCTGCGCGTTGAGCGACACGCCCAGGATCACCGCGATCGGCGCGGCGAGCAGCGCCAGGATCAGCGCGACGTAGAAGACCTGCAGCCGCCGGGTCATGCGCCGGCCCCCTTGTCGCGGCCCAGCAGCAGCGTCACGCCAACGAGGAACAGCGACACCAGCAGCAAAAGCACCGCCATCGCCGCCGCGAAGGGCAGGTTCGACTGGAAGATCGCCTGATCGGTGATGTGCACGGACAGCGTCCAGTGCTGCGGCTGGCCCAGCACCTGCGGCAGCAGGTAGACGCCCAGCGTGAACACGAAGACCAGGATCAGCGCGCCGAAGAGCGGCGCGCGCAGCATGGGCACCGTGATCGTGAAGAAGGCGCGCAGGGGACTGGCGCCCATGACGCGCGCGGCCTCGCCCAGCTCCGGGTCGAGGCGCGAGACCGGCGGGTAGAGCACCAGCACCGCGTAAGGCAGCCCGAGGTAGCACATGCCCGTCATCAGCGCGAAGAGGCCAGGCGTGAAGGCGCGCGATTCCTCGAGGATGCCCAGCCAAGCCAGCAGGTTTCCGACGCCCGCCGTACGCGACAGCAGCGTCGACAGCGAAAAGCCGATGATGACCTCTGAAAGCGACAGCACCGACAGCAGAACGACCAGCACGACCGTCTGCGCCCGCCCGCTCATCCGCGCGAGGATCACCGCGAAGGGAAAGCCCAAGGCGACACAGATCGCCGCCGCGGCCGCCGAGAGGGTGATCGAGGTCAGCAGGATCTGCCCGAAGAAGGGCGAGACGAAGCGCAGGTAGCTGTCGAGCTCGAAGCCTGGCTCGTAAAAGCCGCCTGGCACCCGGTGGGCGACGCTGACCGACAGCATGATCGCGAAGGGCACGAGGAAGAACACGGCCAGCCAGGCGGCGGGCAGACCGGCGAACCAACCGGGGGTGGGCTTGTCGGGCGTGGCGCTCATGCCGGCAGGACCACGCGGTTGCCGGAGGCAAATTCCAGCCCGACGGTGTCGCCTTGGGCCACGTCGGGGCGGGCGCCGGGCGCGAACAGGGCAGTCACGTCATGCCCGTCGAAGTCGAGCATGACCTGCACGCTGTCGCCGAGGTCGCGGATGAAGGTGACGCGCGCGGGCAGCCCGGCCTCGACATCCGTCAGGCGCACGTCCTCGGGGCGGACCGACAGGACGGCGTCGTCGCCCGGCGCGCATTTCACCCGGTCCTCGGGCGCGAGCGCGATCTTGTGACCCATCACGTCCACCGCATCATCGTGCAGCGCGCAGGGCAACAGGTTCGAGGTGCCGATGAACCCCGCGACGAAGGCATTGGCGGGATCGCGGTAGACCTCCATCGGGGCGCCGACCTGCTGCACGCGGCCCTTGTCCATGACGATGACGATGTCGGCCATGGTCAGCGCCTCTTTCTGGTCGTGCGTCACCACCACGGTGGTCACGCCCAGACGCTGCTGAAGCTGGCGCAATTCGACCTGCATGTGCTCGCGCAGGTTGGCGTCCAGCGCCGACAACGGCTCGTCCAGCAGGAAGACGCGCGGATCGATGGCCAGTCCGCGCGCGATGGCGACCCGCTGACGCTGGCCGCCCGAGAGCTGGTGGATGCGCCGGTCGCCCATGCCGTCGAGCTGCACGAGCGCCAGCAATTCGTCTGCACGGCGGCGCCGCTCGGCCTTCGGCCGGCCGCGGATCGCCAGCGGATAGGCAACGTTGTCGGCTACCGTCAGGTGCGGAAACAGCGCCAGAGACTGGAAGACCATCCCGAAATCGCGCTTGTCCGGCGGCACGTCGGTCTGGTCCTGCCCGCCCACGACCAAGCGCCCGGCGCTTTGCGTCTCAAGCCCGGCAAGCAGCCGCAGCAGGGTCGTCTTGCCGCAGCCGGACGGGCCCAGCAGGCACACGAAACTGCCGTCGGGTATGTCGAGCGTCACGTCGTCCACGGCGTTGAACGTGCCGAAACGCTTGGTCAGGCCGCGCAGCGAGAGTTCGGTCATCGGGGTCTTTCACGTGTTGTCCGGCCGGGCGCCACCGCCCGACCGGAGCAGGGATCAGCCGGTGACGAGTTCCGACCACTTCTGGTTCACCCAGTCGGCGCG
>NZ_JBELMH010000019.1:19093-24892 GCF_042096055.1 Citreimonas sp.
GCAGGGATCAGCCGGTGACGAGTTCCGACCACTTCTGGTTCACCCAGTCGGCGCGATCGACGTAGAGGTCGTAGCGCGGCAGGATGGGCTCGATATCCGACGACACGGCGGCGAATTCCTCGTCCGTCAGGTCGGTCATCTCGCGCGGGACGGTGGGCGCGGTGCCCACGAAGCGCGACAGCTTGGCCTGGATCTCGGGCTGCGCCATGTAGTCGATGAACACCTGCGCGGGCTCGATCGCGCTCGATGCGCGCGAGACGACCCAGGACCCGGAATCGAGCACCGCGCCCTCCTGCGGGAAGGTCGAGCGCACGGGCTTGCCGTCGGCGGCCGCAAGGCCCGTGACGTCGTGGTAGTACTGGCCCATCGGAATCTCGCCGGTCTCCAGCGCCTGCTGGAACTGGCCCTCGTCGCGGTACCACAGGCGGACGTTGGGCTTTACCTCGGCCAGCTTGTTCATGACCTCGAGCACGCCCTCTTCGGCGCCGAGGATGTCGGTGCCGCCGAAGAAGCAGGTCGCCGTAATCTCGAGCAGGAACGAGTTCGACGCCAGCGCCAGAAGGCCCAGCCGGTTCTCGTTCGCGGGGTCCCAGAAGGCGGTCCAGCTTTCGGGCGCCTCGGGGTAGACGTCGGTGTTGGTCACGAGGCTGATGAACCAGCTGACCGCGCCGGTGCCGTAGAAACCGCCGTCCTCGTAGGCATAGAGGAAGTGGTCCGGCAGGTTCTCGACGTTCGGCATGGCCGAACGGTCGAGCGGCGCCCAGAGCTCGGCCTGCTCGCCGCGGATGCGGGCCACCTGCGCCATCATCGACACGTCGGCGGGCGCCTGCCCGGCGCGCGCGGCCTGCTGCAGCTGGACCAGCCAGGCCTCGCCGGTGGGCTCGGCGATCGACTCGACTTCGATACCCGTGGCGGCGGTGAAGTCGGGATAGATGTGTTGCTGGAAGCTTTCCTCGAAATAGCCGCCATAGGTGCCGACCTTCAGCGGCTGGCCCTGCGCGCGCAGGATCGATGGCGCGGCCAGCGTGCCGAGGCCCACGGCGCTGGCGGTCGATAGAAAGGCGCGTCTCTTCATCATGATCGTTCTCCCTGTGTGCGGTGGCCCGGCGCGCGGTCTGGCGCGCGCCGAAGCCGTCCTTGTTTCACAGGGTACGCGACCCGCCGCCCCTGCGAAAGTCAAGGCGTGACCGCGCCCGCGGGCGCCCGGTTCAGACGAGGTGGCGCGGGATCGTGCGTGTCCAGTCGAGGTCGCGCACCAGCGTCTCGCCCTCCCAGGCCTGCAGCCGCGCGGTGATGTGGAACGAGTCGCGGTCGCAGGTCAGCGTGGTGTCGGTGACCGTCTTTACCGACCAGTCGCCGCGCGACATCTCGTGCACCCAGACCACCTGCCCCTCGGCCGAAAGCGGATCGTACGGCAGCACCGAGTAACGTTCGCGCACGTCGGCGGAATGGAACAGGTCGTGCGGCGTGATCCGCGCGGCGCCCTCGTGGTCGAAGGCCTCGACCACCACGCGGCCGGTGTCGCGATCCTCGGTGACGCTCCAGCCGGAATGCGGCTCGATGTGGTAATCCACCGGCAGCGGCTCGGCCGCGCGCGGCGGGTCGAAGCGGTCGGGCGCCGTGGGATCGCCGGTGCGCACCGGCAGCGTCAGCGCGCATTCCGCCGGGATCAGCGTGAGCGTCACCGGTTCGGGCGCCGGCCAGATGATAGGGAAATAGCAGCTGGACAGTCCCAGGCGGATGCGATGCCCGGCGCGGAAGCTTTGCGCCACGTGCTTCATCTCGACCTCGGCGGTGTAGGTCTCGCCGGGCACCAGCGCCTCGGGGGTCTCGTGGCTGTCGCGGTGGGTCAGGTTCAGCACGCCGTAGCTGACGCGCGTCGCGGCGCCGTCCGGTGCCACGTCCATCAGGCGCGCGGCGACCTGCGCCACGGGATGGTCCACCTGGAAGGTCAGGGTGATGGTCGCATCGCCCGCGATGTGCACGTCCTCGGCCAGCGGCTGCGTCTCGAACACCAGGCTGCCGGCATCCTCGCGCCGCTGGTCGCCCGGCTGGTCGCCGCGCTTGGCGTAGGAGCACCACTTGCCCGCGTGCGAGCCGACCCAGAGCGGCGACGCGATGTGCAGCCGGTCGTCGGGCTGCGCTTCGCCGCCCAGCCGTCCGTCCGTGCCCAGCGCGAAGGCGCGGCGCTCGATGTTGGGCGACGGCCAGGCCGGTTCGGTGATCCAGTGCCCGGCACGCTGCGCATAGTGGCTGCGCGGCTCGGCGTGATCCTGCAGGAACAGGCGCAGCGGATCCTCGTCCATGATGCCGGTGTCGCGGCCCTTCAGCCAATGATCCCACCAGCGGGTTTCCTCGGTCAGCCAGTCGATCGCGGGGCCGGGTTCGCCCAGATGGGGATACTTGTGCGACCACGGCCCGACGATGCCCTTGGCCGGCGACTTGAGCGTCTCGACCAGCCGGAAGACCGCGCGGCAATAGCCGTCGGCCCAGCCCGACACCGCGTAGACCGGGACTTCGATCGCGCCGATATCCTCGCAGACCGAGCCGTGCTTCCAGAACGCGTCGCGCGTCTGGTGGCGCAGCCATTCCTCAAGCCACAGACCGGATTCGTCCAGCCGCTGGTGCCACATGGCGCGCCAGCGCTCGCCCACGTGGACCGGGTCGGGCGGCAGCGTGTTGATCCCGAACATCACCGACGCCCAGGACAGGTGATCGCACAGCAGCGCGCCGCCCATGTAGTGGATGTCGTCGGCGTAGCGGTCGTCGGTCGAACAGATCGTCACCACCGCCTTCAGCGCCGGCGGCTGCAACGCGGCGAGCTGCAGGCCGTTGAATCCGCCCCACGAGATGCCGACGATGCCCACGCCGCCGTCGCACCAACCCTGATCGGCGATCCAGGCGATGGCGTCGCAACCGTCCTGCAGCTCGAGCGGCGTGTACTCGTCGGTCATCAGTCCTTCGGATTCGCCGGTGCCACGCAGGTCCAGCCGAACATAGGCGTAGCCCTGCGCCGCGATCCACGGCGCGCGGGCATGGTCACGCTCGAGCGTCTTGTCGTTCTTGCGGTACGGGATGTATTCTAGGATCGCCGGAACGGGTTCGTCGCCGGCGTTCTCGGGCATCCACACGCGCGCGGCGAGCCGGGTGCCGTCGGGCATCGGGATCTCGAAATGCTCGATCTCGCGCACCGGGCGCGGAAGGTCGGTGTCAATCTTCATGTGCTCGCTCGCCTGAATTCGATGGGCCAGAGGCGCTTGTCGTCCTTCGCGACGGCGAAGTCCACCGGCGCTATTCCACGATGTCCGTGAACTCGTAGTTCAGGCGCTTCATCACCTGCTCGTAGTTCCACAGCAGCTTCGACTGCTTGCCCGCGCCCATCCAGACCGAGGCGACCGCGAAGCTGTAGGCGTCCTGCTCGGGCAGTTCGGACAGCTTCATCCCCTTCGACACGTAGGACGTGATGCGCGTGCCCTCGACCTGCTCGGCCGCGACCTCGATCTCGGCCTTCGAGGGCGCGCGCGCGATCGTCGCGTCGCGGAAGAACACGCGGTAGAAGAACTCGGCCGCGACGTTCTGCGGCCCCTCGCGGTGCGGCAGGTCCGGCTTGCGCCCGAGGCCCAGGTCGACCGTCACCTGCTGGTGGCTGACGCCGTCGACCATCTCGAACAGGTCGCAGTGCGACTGCGCGATGCGGGTGTTGATCTCGAGCAGCCAGATCTTGTCCTGCACCTCGTCCCAGTAATACTCGATGTTGAAGCCCGCGTTGTCGTAGCCGATATGCGCCATGATCGTGCGGGTTATCTCCCACATCTTCTCCTGCACCTTGGGCGGCAGCTGCGACGGGTAGAGGTAGTAGAAGAAGCTCAGCACCTGCGGGTAGCGGATCGAATCCACCGTTCCGTAGGGCACCACCTCGCCGTTGTGCACGTAACCCTCGACGGTGCATTGCCGGCCGCCGATCACCTGTTCGGCCATGCAGTAATGCCCCTCGATCGCGCGGATGTCGTCGGGCAGGTCGGCCTGGCTGAGGACATGGTCGAACGGCTCGCCGATCGAGCGGATCTCGGCGCGCAGCTTCTCGGTGGCGAAGTCGAAATCCTCGGGGCTGTCGATGCGGAAGCCCAGCCGCGAGCCCGAGGACTTGATCGGCTTCACGAAGAACGGGAAGCGCAGGTCGGCCTCGCCGATCTTGGCCAGCGCGTTTTCGTCGAACGGGTCGAAGGCGGTGAATTTCGGGATGTGGTCGGGGATCGACTCGCGCATCACGCTGCGCGACCAGAACTTGTGCTCGCATTTCAGCAGACTTTCCAGCGACGCCTGCGGCGTGTCGTATTTCCGGCACAGGATCGGCAGCATGGTCGAGACCGGAAAGTCGATGTAGCCGACGATGGCGTCGATCGAGCCGTCATGGGCGTCGAGCGTCGCCTCGGCCTCGGCCAGCATGGCGGGAATGTCGAAATCCTGCGTTTCCGAGACCTGCGCCGGGGTCAGCAGCTGATGGAAGCGGACATCCTCGACGCCGCGCAGCCGTTTCAGCCGCTCGGCGTTCAAGTCGTTGAGTCCTATGACGAAAACGTTCTTGGTCATTGTTGCGCCCTCCCGAGACGACGGTGCGTGGATGGGCCGGGCGGGAGCATCACGGTGCGGGCCGCCCGGCGCGGGTGGGGGTCGGGTCCGGCCGGACCCGCGCGCGGGCCACGACCGGTGCCCGCGTCAGGTCTGCGCCAGCTTCGCCTGCGTGGCGAAGCTGCGTCCCTTCAGTCGGTCGGTGGTGCCGGCGATGTCGTCGACAAGCAGCAACAGGAAGTCGCCCGGCTCGGCATATTCCATCGCGCGGTCGACAGCCTCGGCCTCGTCCATGATGATCTCGACCCGGTCGGCGCCGCCTTCGGCCGCCGCGCCGTCGCGGATCAGGCCCGCGACCTCGCCCTGCTCGCGGCCGCGGGCGTCGGTTTCGTAGACGATGACGGTGTCGCACATCCGCGCAAGCTGCGCGCCCAGCGCCCGTAGATCCTCGTCCCGCCGGTTGCCCGGCGCGGTCGAGACCGCGATCCGGCGCTGCGTGCCCAGCCCCCGCACCAGCGGTTCGAGCGCCACAAGCGCCGGCACGTTGTGGCCGTAGTCGATCAGGCAGCGCACGCCGTCGGCCTCGAAGTAGTTCGTCCGCCCGGGCATCTGCGCCGGCGTCGGATGAAAGGTCAGCAGGCCGGCGCGGATGTCGTCGATCTCGATGCCGTGGGCCAGTGCTGCACCGGCGGCGGCCATCGCGTTCTGCACGTTGAAGGGCGCGTGGCCCTCGAAGGCGATGGGAACGTCGTTGACCTCGACGATGTCGACCGAAAGCTTGCCGCGCAGCAGCACGATCTTGCCCTGCTTCACGGTCAGCACCATGCCGAGGCCGGCCAGGTGATCGGCCAGCGCGGGATTGTCCGGGTCCATCGTGAAGTAGATGATCTCGCCCCGCGCCCAGTAGGTGCCCTGGTCCATGACAAGCGGATCGTCGGCGTTGAGCACGCAATAGCCGCCCTCGCCCTTGCGCTTGACCGCGTCGACGACGACCGTCTTGCAGCGCGCGAGTTCGTCCAGCGTGTGGATGCCCCGCTCTCCCAGGTGGTCGGACGCGATGTTGAGCAGCACGCCCACGTCGGCCTCGTCGAAGCCCAGACCGCGGCGCATGATGCCGCCGCGAGCCACCTCGAGCACGGCATGCTCGACCGTGGGTTCGCGCAGCACGGCGTGCGCCGCGGCAGGGCCGGAATAGTCGCCGCGCAGGATGACGTTGTTGTCGATCTCGAC
>NZ_JBELMH010000019.1:24992-45900 GCF_042096055.1 Citreimonas sp.
CCGCGGCAGGGCCGGAATAGTCGCCGCGCAGGATGACGTTGTTGTCGATCTCGACTGTGCCGGTGCAGCCCATGCCCACCGACCAGCCGGCCTGCCGCAGGATGTGAGACGTCAGACGCGTCGTCGTGGTCTTGCCGTTGGTGCCGGTGATCGCCGTGATCGGGATGCGACCGTCGTCGGTCGGATCGGGGAACAGCATGTCGACCACATGCTCGCCCACCGGGCGCGGCGTGCCGTGGGTCGGCGCCATGTGCATGCGGAAGCCGGGGCCGGCGTTGACTTCGACCACGCCGGCAGGCTGCTGGTCCAGCGGGATCGAGACGTTCTGGCACAGAAGGTCGATGCCGATCACGTCGAGGCCCACCAGGCGCCCGATCCGCTCCATCGCGAACTTCACCTCGGGGTGAACCTCGTCCGTCAGGTCGGCCGCGGTGCCGCCGGTCGAGATGTTGGCGGTCGATTTCAGGAACGCGATCTCACCCTCGGGCAGCACCGTGTCCAGCGTCAGGCCGGCCTGGTCGAGCATGCGTAGGGTCTGGTCGTCCACGTCGATCTGCGTCAGCAGGTTCTCGTGGCCGACGCCGCGGCGGGGATCCTCGTTCTCGGTGTCAATCAGCTGCTGGATCGTGTGGGTGCCGTCGCCGATCACGTGGGCCGGCCGGCGTCGTGCGGCTGCGACCAGCTTGCCGCCGATCACCAGCATGCGGTGATCCTCGCCCTTGATGTAGGTTTCGACGATGACGCCCGCGTAATCGTCACGGGCCCGCGCCACGGCCGCCTCGTAGCCCGAGCGCAGGTCCTCGACCGAGGCGATGTCGGTGGTCACGCCGCGGCCGTGGTTGCCCGACAGCGGCTTGGTCACCACCGGCCAGCCGATCCACTCGGCGGCCGCCTGGGCTTCCTCTAAGGAATAGCAGGTCTGGCCCTGCGGCACCGGCACGCCCGCGTCCGACAGGATCTGCTTTGTCCAGTCCTTGTCGTCCGCGATCGAGTGGCCGATGATCCCCGACGCGTCGGTGACCGTGGCCTGGAAGCGGCGCTGCTTGATGCCGTGGCCCAACTGCGTGTAGCTGGTCCCGGCGGTCAGGTTGTACCACGGGATGTTGCGCGCCTTGGCCGCGTTCACGATCGACCCGGTCGACGGACCCAGCGCGTTGGCGTCGCGCACTTCCTTCAGATGGTCGATATGGGGCTGCAGGTCGACCGGCTGCTGGTCGTAGAGCTTGCGCACGATGTCGACGGCCGCCTCGCCGGCGGCGATGCCCGTCGCTTCGTCGCGGTATCGGTAGACGACGTCGTAGACGCCGCGGTCGTAGCTGTCGACGGTCTTGCCGTAGCCGACCGAGAAGCCCACCAGGTTCTGCAACTCGATGGCCACGTGCTCGACCATGTGGCCGGCATAGGTGCCGTCGGTGACCCGCTGAAGGAAGCCGCCCGGTTCGCCGACCGAACAGCGGTGATCGTAGATCGTCGGAATCAGCGCCCGAAGGGCGTCTCCGATCCCGGGGACCTTGTCGCTTGGACGGTCCTCGAGATCGTCGATGTCCAGCCGCATGTAGATCGATTGGTAGCGGCTGAAATAGTTGGGGCCGCGCAGCGCACGGTGCTCAAGTATATGCAATCCTAGGCTCCAGGCTGTATGCCTCGAGCTCATCCGGCCCGAGGACTCGCCGGTCCGTCAGGCTGAATCCGTAGCCGTCGACCAGCGCGTGCATTTTCACGCCGGAAACCGCTACGGCTTCTCCTTCGGCGAGGTCGTATACATTCGACCCGCTGATGTCCGCACTGTCAACCAAGATGACGTGACCGGGCCCGAACACCCGGATCACGTCGCCATCGAATTGGGCCGCCGCGTCCTCTCCGAGGCCGACGCCGAGGTATTCGGGGTTGGTCGCGCCAACCTCCATCAGGCGCGAAAAGCGGCCGCGTTCGAGGAAGTGCGTGTCGATGATCACGCCGTCCATGAAGCCGAAACCGGCCGACATCTTGACCGCGCCCTTGCGCAGGGAATCGTCGGCCGCGCCGCCATAAACCATGGTCGCGGACTGGCAAGCCGCGCCGGCGCTGGTGCCGGCGATGACCATGCCTTCCTCCTCGTGGCGGCGGCGGATCGTGTCGAGCACGTCCGACCCGCCGAACACGTGCGTGAGGCGCATCTGGTCGCCGCCCGAGATGAACAGCACGTCAAGCCGTTCGATCATCTCGATCACCTGCGGCGTGTTCGCGCCGCGCCGGTCGCGCACGCGCACGTCCAGCACCTCGCCCGCGCCGATGGTGCGGAAGGCCGCGTCATAGGCGGCGAACACGTCGTCGGGGATGCTGCTGGCGGTGGTGATCACGCCCACCACCGGATCGGGCTTGCCCGACAGCGCCAGGACGTGGCGCAGGATCCCGATTTCGTTGGTCTTGTCCTCGGCACCGCCAATGGCGACCAGGGCGCCGTGGATATGCCGCGGTGCCGGAGCGGTTTCCGGAGCGTCCTTGGTGACCTTTGCCGACATGTTCATCAATTTGTCCTGATTGGCGGGCGATGCCCAAGATGTTGTGGTATGATTTACCAAGAAATGGTGTACGCGACACCCTCTTGTCGCACGATTTGATCTTTGCACCGCAAGCTGCCACTTGTTTCGGCACTGGCCCGGCTTGGGGATCGGTCATTATCCGGAATTCGGCACGAGGTGCAACATGACGACAGGATACACTCTCGTGATCCACGGCGGCGCCGGTGTGCTGCCGCGCGATGCGATGACCCCCGACGCCGAGGCGCGCTATCACGACGCCCTCGCCCGCGTGCTCGCCGTCGGCGAGGCGGTGCTGGCCGCGGACGGCAGCGCGCTCGACGCGGTCGAGGCGACGGTCTGCGCGCTCGAGGACGAGCCGCTGTTCAATGCCGGGCGCGGCGCTGTCTTCACCCGCGACGGAACGCACGAAATGGACGCCGCGATCATGGACGGGCGCGACCGCTCGGCCGGCGCAGTGGCCGGCATCTGCGGTCCGCGCAACCCGATCCGGGTCGCCCGCGCGGTGATGCAGCACACCGACCACGTGCTGATGATCGGCGCCGGTGCGCATTCCGTCGCCAGCGAGGCCGGGCTGGCGTTCGAGGAAAACACCTATTTCTTCACCCAGGCGCGCTGGGACAGCCTGCAGGAGACGCTCGACATGGAGCGAGCGGGCACGCTGGACGACGATCCCAGCCGCCGGCACGGCACCGTCGGCGCCGTCGCGCGTGACCGGAAGGGCGCTGTCGCCGCGGCCACCTCCACCGGCGGCATGACCGCAAAGCGCACCGGCCGCGTCGGCGACAGCCCGGTGATCGGGGCGGGCACCTTCGCCGACAACCGCAGCTGCGCCGTCTCGGCCACCGGCGATGGCGAGGCGTTCCTGCGGCTGGCCGTCGCGCACGAGATCGACGCGCGGATGCGGCTGGCCTCGGCCTCGCTGGAAAAGGCCGCGGGCGGCGTGGTGCACGACGACCTGACGGCGATCGGCGGTTCCGGCGGCCTGATCGCGGTCGCCGCGGATGGCAGCTTCACCACGCCGTTCAACTGCGACGGCATGTACCGCGGCTGGAGCGTCGAGCACGGCGAACGCGAGACGCACATCTACTGAAGCCGCGCCGGCCGGCGTTCCGGCCCGCGCAGGCGACATCTCGCCGACCGCATCGACAGCGGGCGCAAGCCGCCGCATCCTCGGCACATGCTTTGCCGGAAGGGTGCCCAATGCTCCGAATCCTGACGCTCATCCTCGCCTTCGCCGCCACGGCCGCGCCCGCGCAGGACCGCGCCGCCGTCGAGCGCCAGTTCCGCGCGTGGCTTCAGGACGAGATCCTGCCGCAGGCGCGCCGGCTGGGCGTCAGCCCGCAGACCTTCGACGCCGCCTTCGCCGACGTGTCGCTGAACTGGGACCTGCCGGATCTGGTGCCGCCAGGGACCGAGGCGCAAGTCCCGCAGCGCCAGCGGCAGGCCGAGTTCGGCGCGCCGGGCCGCTACTTCAACCGCGGCTCGGTCGACGGTGCAACACGCGTCGGCCGGCAGATGGCCGGGCGGCACGCCGCGACGCTGGCGTCGGTCGAGCGGCAGACCGGCGTGCCCGGGCACATCGTGCTGGGCATCTGGGGGCGCGAAAGCGGCTACGGCCAGGTCTCTATCCCGCACGACGCGTTCGAGGTGCTGGGAACCAAGGCCTTCATGAGCACGCGGTCGGACTATTTCACCGCAGAACTGCTCGCCGCGCTGCGGATCGCCGAGGCCGGCCATGCCCCTCCGGGTGCCATGAGAAGCAGCTGGGCCGGCGCGCTGGGGCAGCCGCAATTCATGCCGTCGAGCTTCCTCGATTACGCCGCCGACGGCGACGGCGACGGCCGTGCGGACATCTGGCGATCCGAGGCCGACACGATCGCGTCGATCGGCAACTACCTGGCCCGGCACGGCTGGATCGCGGGGCGCGACTGGGGCTTCGAGGTACGCGTGCCGCCGTCGGTGTCCTGTACGCTCGAGGGCCCCGATCAGGCCCGCCCGATCGCCGACTGGACCGCCATGGGGATCGAGCGCGTCTCGGGCCGGCCGTTTCCGGATCACGAGTTGCGCGGGCCGGGATCGCTGCTGATGCCGGCCGGGCGACATGGGCCGGCCTTCATCGTCACTCCGAACTTCTACGTCCTGAAGGACTACAACATGAGCGATCTCTACGCGCTGTTCGTAGGCCATGTGGGCGACCGGATCGCTTATGGCGTCGGCGATTTCAGCGCGAATTGGGACGAGGTCGGAGGCCTCTACCGCTCGGACGTCGCCCAGATGCAGCGGGCGCTGCAGGCGATGGGTCACCACGTGGGCGGCGCGGACGGGCTGGCCGGCTTCAAGACCCGCCGGTCCATCGGGCGTTGGCAGGAAGCGCGCGGCGCGCCGGCCACCTGCTTTCCCGAGGCGTCCATGAAGGCAGCCCTGAGGCCCTGAGGCCCTGAGGCCCTGAGGCAAAAACGGACCGGGAACCGGTTTCAAAGCAACCGTATGAGGCGCTGGCGCTCCAGCGTCGATTCGTGCGTCCGCCGCCGGGGTACCGGTATCGTGTCACCGGCACCCCGGGTCGGACGAAGCGCTCAGCGCAGATGCGCGCGCAGCATCCAGGCGAATTTCTCGTGCGTCTGGCCGCGCGCGATGCACAGGTCCTCGGTCAGCGTGTCGCCGTGGCTGGCGGCCAACTCGCCCGCGCCGCCGATGGTCTCGGCCAGCGTCTCCTGCGCGTCCTTCATCAGGCGGATCATCTCCTGCGCGTCGGGCGCGCCGTCGACCTCTGCCACCTTCGAGCGCTTGAGCATGCCCGCAAGCGTGCCCTCGGCATGGGCATCCAGCGCCTTGATCCGCTCGGCCAGGTCGTCCTGCGCGGTGAAGTGATCCTCGTAGATCGTCTGGAACAGCGCGTGCAGCGGGCCGAAGGCCATGCCGGTCACGTTCCAGTGGAAGTTCTGCGCCAGCATCGTGGTCACGGCCGTTTCGGCCACGCACTGGTTGAGCGCCTCGGCGATCTGCGTCGTGGCGTCGTTGGAAAGGGTCTGAGCGGTCTGTGTCATCTGTGCCTCCTGCATGAGCGTAAGGTGCTGGCTGGCGAAAAGGCTGGCTCGCACCAGGGAAATTAATCCCGGCGCGACGCTACGACAAGCCCGTTTAGAATAATTCTAAACCTGACGGAATTCCTCGACGATGCGGCGCAGCAGGAAGACGAGGTTCCGGCGCGCGTGGTTCGGTACGCGCGAATGCAGAAGGAACGTGGCGCTCGCCGCATCGTCGCGCTCGAGCGCGTGCGCCAGCGCCATCAGCCAGGCCTCGTCGAACGACATCTCCACCTCGCCCTCGCGGTAGAGGACGGGGCGCGTTCCCAGCGCCTGCGACAGGCCGCGCATCAGGATCTCGGACGCCGTTTGCGCCGCCACGCGGCGGTTGCCGGACATCGACGCGCAGGCGCCGAAGAGGTCGAGATAGCTTTTGCACCGGGTGGCGCGCGCGGCGTGGCGCAGGTGATCCAGCAGGGGATCGACGGGCTGCGCGACGCGCTTTTCGACAAGCACGTGCCCCCGCACATCGTGCGCGCTGTCGCCGCGCTGCCCGGTCTCGGGGCGCGAAGAATTGAACGCGCCAGCGATCATGCCGCCTTGCCCCCGTCCAGGACGGCCAGACTGACGTTCTTCTTGCGGCATTTCTTGGCGTAGGCCGGCTGCCAGTGGCTGTAGCGGCCCATCGCCGACTGCTGCGCGACGACGAGCTCGACGAACGCCTCGCGGTGCTTGTCCTTCTTGAGCTTCTTGAACGCCGATTTCTGCGCCTTGGTCATCGAGCAGCCGATGCAATGACCTTCGCGCCTGAACTTGCAGACGTCGATGCAGGGGCTGGGAACGTTCGGCATGGTATCCTCGCTGGAGTGGTGAGCCTGCGGCTCTGTCTGGCTTGGTCTGTGCAGTCTGGCTCGTGTCGGCGGGTCAGTGCAGCCTGTGATGCCCGTGGGTAACCACTTTAGCCTGCCCTTGCGGGAGGCTCCACGTCATGCGCCGCAACGCCGCGCCCACCTGCGCGGCCAGATCCGCCACCGCGTCGGCGTGACGCGCGCGCACCAGCAGGCCGGCGATCGCGGCGGCCTCGGTCAGGTCGCCGCGCACGGCCTCGCGCACCAGCGTGCACAGCATCGCCTCGTCCGCGCCGAGGCAGGCGCAGCCGCCGCCGTGTCGCATCAGTGGCCGGCGGGCGTTCTCGCAGAGAGTGACAAGCAGCGCCTCGAACCGGTGCAGCTGCACCCGTCCCTCGGCGCCGCCGAAGGCCCGGGCGAAGCAGTTCCAGACCTCGGCCTGCCCGGCGGGTCCGTCCATCCAGGCGCGCAGGAACAGGATCAGCCCGGCCTCCCACGGGGCGAGGTCGGTCAGGCGTCCGACCACCATCCGGCCGGGACTGGTGTGGATATCGGCCATGCCGGTCATTTGGTCAGGATCAGCTTGCCCGCGCGGGTGATGCGCAGGGTGTAGGTCTGCCCGTCCAGCACGATCTCGGCCTTGACGCCGTTGGCGATCAGGTCGCGTGCGTCGTAGACGGCGGTGCCGTCGGCGTCTTCGACAATGCGGGGGTTCGGCACGCTTTGCATGAGGGTCATCGCGCCTCTCCGCGCCGGTCGGCCCGGCCGCGCTGCAGGTCGATCAGGTGTTCCAGCGCAACGCCGTCTGCGCCGGCGCCGTCCGGCGCATGGGCAAGGTCGCGCCAGGCATTCGCCCCGGCGGGCTGCGGCACGGGCGGGGTTGCGGGTACGGATGTCGTCACGTCTCTCACTCCTGTCCTTTGACATCCGGGCTGCCTGGGCGGTGGCTGGGACGCGCGTCGATGGACGCATCACACAATGACCGACCGTTAGAGTCGGGTACGATATCTGGATATCCTTTTCCGACTAAATCAGTCAAGAACCTTTGCCAGCGCAGCGTCAGGCCGAGGCCGCGTGCGGCAGGATGAAGGGCACGCCCGGCGGCGGCGCGGCCGAGACGCGCAACGCGCAGCCGTAGGCGCGCGAGAGGATATCGTCGGTCAGCACCTCGGACGGCGTGCCATAGGCAAGCCGCAGGCCTCGCGACAGCACCGCCACCCGGTCGGCAAACAGCGCGGTCAGGTTGAGGTCGTGCATCACCGCGATCACACCGCCACCCGCCCGGGCGAAGGCGCGTGCGATCTCCATCACCTGCAGTTGGTGCGCGATGTCGAGGCTCGAAACCGGCTCGTCCAGGAACAGCCAGCGCGGCGTGCCGTTTTCGATCGGAACCCAGACCTGTGCCAGCACGCGCGCCAGCATGACGCGCTGCGCCTCGCCGCCCGACAGCTCGTGAAAGCTGCGCTCGGCGTAATGCGCCAGGCCCACGCGGGCCAGCGCCTGCATCGGCACCTCGGGACGGTCGCCGGCGGTGCCCGCCTGAAGGCCGATGCGCACCACCTCGATCACCGAGAACGGGAAGGCCAGCCGCGAGGATTGCGGCAGCACAGCGCGCTGCGCCGCCAGCACCCACGGCTTGGCGGTCGCGATGTCAGCGCCGTTCAGCACCACGCGGCCGCGATAGGGCTGCGTCGCGGTCATCGCGCCCAGAAGCGTGGACTTGCCCGACCCGTTCGGGCCGACGATGGCCGTGACCTCGCCCGGGCGCGCGACCAGGCTGACGCCGCGCAGTGCCTCGTGTCGGCCGTAGGCGACGTGGATGTCTTCGGCGACCAGGCTCATGACTCGACCAGCCCCCGGCGCGTCAGCAGGATCCACAGGAACACCGGCGCGCCCAGCACGGCGGTCACGATCCCGATCGGCAGTTCGGCGGGCGCGATCACCACGCGCGCGATCACGTCGGCGAGGATCAGCAGGATCGCCCCCAGCAGCGCCGCGTTCAGCAGCAGCGTCCGGTGGTCGGGCCCCGAGACCAGCCGCAGCAGGTGCGGCACCACGATCCCGATGAAACCGATCCCGCCGGAGACCGCGACCGCGGCACCGGTGGCGCCTGCAACAGCGAGGATGGCGATGGACTTCATCCGCTGCACGTCGATGCCGATATGCGCCGCCGTCGCCTCGCCCAGCGCGAGACCGTTGAGCCCGCGGCCCAGCGTCAGCGCTGCCCCTAGCGCGAGCGCGATCATCGGCCCGGCGGCCATGACCTTGGCCCAGCTTGCCCCCGCCAGCGAGCCCAGCCCCCAGAAGGTCAGGTCGCGCAGTTGCCGGTCGTCGGCGATGTAGACGAGGATGCCCGACAGCGCCCCGGCAAGCGCGCCCAGTGCGATGCCCGCCAGCAGCATAGTCGCCACGGACGTGCGCCCGTGCCGGGTCGAGACGCGGTAGAGCAGGATGGTCGAGCCCCAACCGCCCAGAAAGGCCGCGACCGGCGTCAGATAGTTGCCGGTGAGGTCCAACGCCCAAGCCGGCAGGAAGGCGCCCAGGACGATCGCCAAGATCGCCCCCAGCCCGGCGCCCGCGCCGACGCCGACGATGCCCGGGTCGGCCAGCGGGTTGCGGAACAGCCCTTGCATCGCCGCGCCCGACACCGCGAGCGCCGCACCGACGAGACCGCCCATGACCAGCCGCGGCAGGCGAATGTCGAACAGCACAACGTGCTCGATCTGCGTCAGCGCCTCACCCCGCGCCGCCTTGGCCAGCAGGTCCGACAAGGTTACGTCCGTCGCGCCGACCTGAAGGCTGGCCGCGCAGGTGAGCACCAGCGCGACCGCCAGCACCCAGTGCAGCGACCGGGCACGCGACAGCCGGTCGCAGTGCGGCGGCGCAGTGTCGGCAAGGGCCGTCATGGCTCAGCCCTCCTGCCCGTAGAGCGCCGCGTTCAGGCTGCGGACCGCTTCGGCGGTGCGCGGGCCGAAGCCCAGCATCAGCAGCCCGTCCATGCGGATCACCGACCGTGTCTGGGCCGCAGGCGTCAGGCGGATCGCGGGTATGCCGAACAGCTCGTCGTCCGCGCCACCGTGATCGGTATCGTCGACCCCGGCCCGATCCATCATCAGGATCACGTCCGGCGCCGCCAGTCCGACCGCCTCGTCGGTGATCTGCTTGTAGCCGTCGTATTCGGTGACCGCGTTCACGCCGCCGGCCATGCGGATCAGCGCGTCGGCCGCCGTGCCCGTGCCCGAGGCGTTGATCTTGCCGCCCTGCGTGGACAGCACGAACAGCACGCGCTTCTTCTCGGCCTCTGGCCGCTCGGCATCGGCGATGGCGTCGGCCAGTGCTGCCTCGACTTCGGAGGACAGCGTAGCGGCCCGGTCGGACACGCCCAGCGCGTCGCCCACTGTCCGGATCTTGGTCAGGATGCCTTGGGCCGTCAGCGCGTCGGGGATCTCGACGAAGTCCAGGTCCGCCGCGCGGATCACGTCGATCGCCTCGGGTGGGCCGGCGCCCTCCTCGGACAGGATCAGCGACGGCTCGACCGACAGCACGCCTTCGGGCGACAGTGCCCGCACGTAGCCCACGTCCGGCAGGTCCGTCACTTCGGACGGGTAGGTCGAGGTGGCGTCGCGCGCCTTCAGCCGGTGCCCCTGCCCCAGCGCGACGACGATCTCAGTCACCGACCCGCCCAAGGATAGCACATCTGCATGGGGATTGCGCGTCTGCGCCGCCTGCTGTGCGCTGACCGTGAACGCGACGAACGCCCCGACCATCGAGATGCAGAGGGCCGAGACTGCGGCGAAACCGCTGTGCTTGCGGCCGCTCATGCCGGCACCGGCGCGACCGAGGGCAGCGCAGTCACGATCCGGCCCCAGGCTTCGCGGGAATCGCGCCCCTCCTTGCCGACACCGAAGACCTGGAAGATCAGCCCGCCTTCGGCGTCGAACGCCTCGACCGACACGGCCGGGCCGCGCTGCGTGGGCTTCGCGACCGCCCAGACCTCGGCCACTTTGTCCAGCCGCAGGTGCAGGTTGAAGCCCGGGTCCATCACGTTCTGCCACGGCCCCATCGGCTTCAGCGACAGGATCGGCCCGGTATGGATCTGGATGCAGCCACGGTTGCCGACGAAGATCATCACCTCGATTCCCGCATCGCGCACGGCATTCAGCATCGCGTCGGCCGCCTCGGGCGCCAGCGGGCGCACGAAGGGCGCGCCGGCCACCCGGTAGGCGCCGAGACGGTTCATCTTCAGCTTGGCGCACAGGCGCAGGAACTGGTGGGTGTCGGTGAGCTTCGCCCATTCCTCGCGCAGGATGTCGGCCTTGTCCTCGCGGACCTTCGCGGCCTCGACCGGCTTGCGCGGCGCGACCTCTTGCCCTGCAGACTGGTCGTCGACCGCAAGGTCGGCCACGATCCGCGCCCAGACGTCGTGGTTGGAGGCCTCGCGCAGGTGGATCTTGTGCACCGCGTCGCCCGCCGCGTCGAAGACCTGCAGCGAGCGACGGCCACCCTCCTCGACCGCGAAGGCGTGCACCCAGTGCGACGGGAAGATGCGCAGGTCGATGTCCTCGGCCAGCGTCATCGCCGCATGTTCGCCGGGATGGTAGTTGCCGTAGGCGCCGACCTTCTCGTGCACGCAGGCCTCGACCCGCGTCAGGGCCATGACCTCGCCCAGAGCCTCGGCGGCGGGGATGATGTCGTCGGGATGCGGGGTGATCCGCGTCGTGCCGGCACCGACGCCGGCGGCGACAAGCTGCGCCTCGGCGATGCCGAGCGCGTGGGCGGCGTCGCGCGCGCGCATCTTCGGGTTCTCGGCCAGATAGGCACGAATATGGTCGGGGGTCACAGCCTGTCGCTGGGTCATGGGCGTCCTCGGATTGGAAAGCGGGTCCGATGGCTGCGCCCGATGTGTTTCGGTGCGTGGCTGTCTCAAATTACTTGACTGTTTTAATCAGAGAAGTTTAACGCTGCAACCCGTTGCGATGCGCTTCATCGCAAATTCACCCGAACCGCCGCGCCAGCCTTCGCAAGCTACGGCCCAATACGCTGCAAGGATGGCGCCATGATCACCCCCCTGTTGCGCGGCACGACCGCGCTCGTTTGCCTGTCGCTGGCTGTGCCGGCCGCCGCGCAAGGCACCGACACTCCCGGCTTTCTCGGCACGCTGATCTTCACCGGCGGCAAGCGCGACCTGAGCTTCGGCACCGCGCTCGCCCGCACCGTCGTGGACGAGGAGGAGATCCAGGACCGGCAGGCCAGCACGGTCGCCCAGTTGATCGACTCGGTCCCCGGCGTGACGCTGGTCAACGGCACCACGCCGCAGGGCTCGGGGATCAACATCCGCGGCTTCGGCGCCAACACGACCTACGGCACCGACCAGAAGATCGCCGTGCAGATCGACGGCGCCAGCGTCGGGTCCGAGGAGCTCTACCGCATCGGCACGCAGCTCTTTACCGATCCGCTGCTCTACAAGGAGGTCGAGGTCCTGCGCGGCACCATCGGCAGCTTCGCCTACGGGTCGGGCATCGTCGGCGGCGTCGTGCTGTTGGAAACCAAGGATGCCAGCGACTTCACCGAAGGCGAGCCTGGCTTCGGCGGGTCGCAGACCTTCGAGTACAGCTCGAACGGCGACGGCTTCGCAAGCTCGACCAACCTGGCCTGGATGCCGGCCGAGGGCGCCGAGTTCCTGCTGAACTACACCCTGCGGGACCAGGACGACCTGACCGCCGGCGACGGCGACACCATCGGCAACAGCGCTTTCCGCACGCCCTCCTACCTGGCCAAGGGCACGTTCACCTTCGGCGACGACGACGAGCATTCGCTGAGCATCAGCCATTCGCGCACCGTGGCCGACGACAAGGACGTGCCCTACGACCAGTTCGACACGTCCGGCGGGACGTTCGGCAACGTCGACCGGCTGACCGACACGGCGCAGACGGCGGTCGAGTACCGCTACAACCCGGCCAGCGACCTGATCGACCTGCGCGCCAACCTGTCCTACTCGGACCAGGTGATCGAGTACGACTACGTACCCGGCTCGTCCCCGCTGGAAGGCACGCCCACCTTCCCGTTCCTGCTGAGCACGGTGAACGCGGACCAGCAGTACGAGACCACAAAGCTGACCGTGACGAACCGGGCGCAGTTCGACACCGGCACCGTGTCGCACGACATGTTGGCGGGCATCGAGGCGCAGCGCCGCGTCCGCGCCGACAATTCCGACGCCGGTGCCCCCGGCGGCACCAACGACCGTTTCGCCCTGTTCCTCATCGACGAGATGTCCATCGGCGCGGTCACGGTCACGCCCGCCCTGCGCTACGAGACCTCGCACATCGAAAGTGAGACCGATCTTGCCGGCGTCCCGGACAGCTACGACAAGGACGGCCTGATGGGCGGGCTGGCCTTGGCCTACGATTTCGGCAACGGGTTGTCGGTCTTCGGCAGCGCCGCCTATACCGAGAACCTGCCGATCATCGACGACCTCGGCACCGGCGCGTCGGCGCAATACCGCATCACCACGTCCGAAAAATCGCACACCTTCGAGCTCGGCGCCGAATACACCGGCACGGACGTCCTGACGACGGGCGACACATTTTCTGTCCGCGGCAACCTCTACGAGACGACGCTGTGGGACATCACCAGCTACACCGGGACGTCGAGCACCGGCAATCTCGAGCGGGTCGAGACGCGCGGGTTCGAGCTCGAGGCATCCTACGGCCGGGAAAGCGGGTTCTACGTCGACGTGGCGGGGCATCTCGGCTCGGGCGAAGAGTTCGATCCGGGCGAGGACGGCGCCGTCTGGCGCAACACGGCCGCCGACAGGCTGCAGGTCACGCTGGGCCAGAAATTCGACGACCGGCTCGACCTGAGCTGGGAGGTCGTTCACACCGGTGACCGGCGCGATTCCACCAGCGAGGATCTGCCCGACGTCACGCTGCACAACCTGCGCGCCACCTGGGCGCCCGAGCAGCAGGGCTGGCTGGACGGCACCGAGGTCCGCTTCGGGATCGAGAACGCGCTGGACGAGGATTACGTCAGCCACCTGTCGTCGCCCACGCGCCCGGCGCCGGGCCGGACTTTCAAGGTGTCGCTGACCAAGGCGTTCTGATCAGCGCCCCACGCCGGATCGCAGAAGGGCCGTCCCTCGGGGCGGCCCTTTCCGCGTCTACCAGACGCCGTGGGCGCGCAGCTTCGGTGCCAGCGTCGCGCGGAAATCCAGCGCCTCGGCGCGCGGCCGCGTCAGCAGGCTGACGCCCACGTACAGCCCGACGGAGGCGGCGATCACGCTGCCCGCCAGGACCGGGTCGAAGACGCTGACACCTGCGCCCAGCGCCATCCAGATCGCCAGCGCGGCCCCGCCCAGAAGCGATGCGAGCGCCCCGGCGGCGGTCGCACGGTCCCAGAAGAACGCGCCGACGATCGCGGGCACCGAAACGACCAGCCCGGCGGCCGACAATGCGGCCAGCTGGTCCACGATCGCCGCCTGCCGCACCGCGAACAGCGCGGCGAAGGCGATGACCAGCACGACCACGATCCGGCCGACGAAGATCTGCCGCGCCTCGCTCAACCGGGCGGTCGGCAGGTCCCGCGCGGTCATCGAGCCCAGCGTCAGCGCGATCGAGTCCAGCGTCGAGATCGCTGCGGACAGGATGCCCACGATCAGCAACAGCGCGACTGATACCGGCACCGCGCCCGAGGCCAGCAACGCCGGCGTCGCGGCCGACGTGTTCTCGAGCCCCGGGGTCAGGATCAGCGCGGCGAAGCCCCAGACGACCGAGATCAGCGTGAAGATCAGGCCGAAGCCGAGCACCCAGAAGATCATCCCGCGCATGGCGGCGAGGTCGCGCAGTATGAACAAACGCTGGCTGACCTGCGGGTTCGACAGCGGAAAGAAGAACCACGGCAGCGACAGCGCCAGGAACGTCGGCAGCGCCCACAGGCCCGGCCCCGGCACGCCCAGCCATTCGGGGCGTTCGGCCTGCACGCGGTCGACGAAGGCGCCCGGACCGCCGATCGCGGCGATGACGAAGCCGACCGCCAGCAGCGCCGCCACCAGCATCACCGCCGCCTGCCCCGCATCCGTCCACGCGACCGAGCGCAGCCCTGCCAGGAGCGTCCAGAAGATCGCCAGCACGGCGCCGGTCGCGACCGCCAGTTCCAGAGTTATCGCACCGCCGGTCACCTCGGACAGCAGCAGGCCGATCCCGGCCATCTGCGTCGTGCAGTAGGGCATCAGGAACAGCATCGAGATGACCGCCGCCACCCGCGCCACCGCCTTCGAGCCGTAGCGCCGGCCCAGCATTTCGGACGGCGTGACGAAGCCCCATTCCTGCGACGCCAGCCAGAAGCGCGGCCCGAAGACGACGATCAGCGACAGCCCCGAGAAGTAGATGAGTTCGAACCCGAGCGCGCCGATGCCGCCGCGATAGGTCAGCCCGGTCAGCACCACCAGCATGAAAGCGGAATAGGTCGTGGCGGCATAGCTCAGTCCCGCGATCGCGCCGCCGATGCTCCGCCCGCCGAGATAGTAGTCGTCCGCGCGGCCGGTATTGCCCTGCGTCGCAGCAAAGGCGACGCCGCAGCCGATCAGCGCGAAGACCGCGACCGCCGCCCAGACGAGGACCGGGGACAGCACGCTCAGGCCCTCCAGCCGCGGATGCCCGCGGCGATCACGACGACCACGCCCAGCGCGAACAGCGTCCAGAATACCGGAACCGCCAGCGAGGCCGCGCCACCCGACAGGATGCCGTAGGGCACGACGATCCCAGACAGGATCAGCACCCCCACGATCAGAAGCCACCAGCCGAATGCCGTCATGTCACCCCACCCTCTCCGCAACCGGGACCAGGCCGGGCATAGTGACGCGGCGCCGCGCTGTAAAGTTTCACGACCGCGCAGGGCACCTCTTGGGTGCCGGCAGCGGTCCGCCGGCACCCGCGATACCTACTCGGGCATCTTCGCGGCCATGACCTCGATCTCGACCAGCCAGGCCGGCACCGCAAGGCTTGCGACCTGCATCGCAGAGCGCGCCGGCAGGTTGCCGCGCTCGACGCCGAAGAACTGCGTGTAGCCGTTCATAAACCCTGCGAAGTCCATCGCGCCGTCCATCTCGGGATCGCCGACCAGGAACACCTGCATCTTGACCACGTCGTCCATCGTGTAGCCCGCCGCCTGCAGCGCGGCGTCGATGCGTTCCAGCACGCCGACCGTCTGCGTCTCGGTATCGCCGTAGGCCTCGCGCGAGCCCTGCTCGGCGTCCTCGTTCACGACAGGCGGCACCTGCCCCGAGACGTAGAGGACCGAAGCGCCGGGCGGAATCTCGACCGATTGCGCGATCGGAAAATCGCTGCCCGGGGTGCGGTTGCGCACGATGTCCTGGGCCTGCACGGCGCTGGCGGCCATCAGCGCGACCGTCGAAAGCGTGAGAAGCGTCTTCATGTCTGGGTCCTTTCCCGGAACGGGGCGTGGGATGCCATGCCGGCCGCCGACGGCACCGATTGCGCGCGGCGCCGCCGTGGCGCATGACAGGACAGGTTTCACGCCTCGACACCCGGCCTTGCGCCGGTCGCTGGAACGGGCGGAACCGCGCCATAGGTCGTTGGTAGAAGACTTGAGTTGAACGGGACCCTTGCGCGCATGGACACGACGCCGAGCCACGATACCGTCCGCAATGCGGTCGTGACCCATGGCGTCGTCAGCGCCAATCCCGAGGACCTGCTGCGCGGCGATGGCTGGCGCGTGCCGGTGGCGATCGGACGCGAGGCCGCGCTGCGCCTGTGGAGCGACGACGCCTTCGGGCTGGCGGGGAACATCGCGTTCCGCGCTTTGCTCGCGCTCTTCCCATTCCTGATCTTCACCAGTTCGCTCACCGCCTTCATCGGCGACCGGTCGATGGCCGACGACCTGGTCGCATTCCTGATCGCCATCGTGCCCGAGGCGCTGGTCGAGCCGATCGTCTCGGAGGTACAGCAGGTGATGACCGTGCAGCGCGGCGGCGTGCTCAGCATCGGTATCCTGCTGACGATCTGGTTCGCGATCGGCGGCGTCGACGGCGTGCGCGTCGGCCTCAACCGCGCCTACGGCATCCGCGAGACGCGCTCGGCCGTCGTCCTGTACGCCACACAGGTGGTCATGGTCATCGTCGCCAGCCTGGTGCTGGTGCTGGTGGGCTACGTTCTGGTCCTCGCGCCGCGGGCGGGGTCGTGGCTGCACCTGCTTCTGCCCAGCTTCGACCCGGCCTCGGTCACGATCAAGCTGGTGCGCTACCCGGTCGCCGCGATCATCCTGATCGCGGCGCTGTTCGCGGCGCATGTCTTCCTGCCGGCGCGGCGCACGCGCTTTTCCAGCATGTGGCCCGGCGTGGTCTTCACCGTGGTCACGTGGACGCTGCTCACGGCGATCTTCTCGTTCTACCTGTCGAACTTCGCCGATTACGGCAGCTACTACGCGGGCCTCGCGGGGATCATCGCGGCGCTCTACTTTATGTATCTCGCGGCCCTCGTCCTGATCTTCGGCGGAGAGCTCAACCGCGCCATCCGGATCCGGCGTCTTGCGCGGGCGTTGCGGCATTAGGCAGGGAACGCATGTCCATCCGACGGGTTGGCGCGACATGGACCGTCACCTCGAACCGCCCGTCACCCTGCCCCGCCTGCTTTGCGGACTGGCCGTCGCAGCACTAAACGCCGTCGCGATGCCCGCCCTCGCGCAAGAACCCGAGGATCTGGCGCAACTCCGCGACCGCGCGCTGGCGCTGGTGAACGCGTCGCGCAACGACGCGGGACTGGCGGCGCTGACTCTCGACCCAATCCTCAACGAAGCCGCGCAAGGGCACGCCGCCGACATGATCGAACGCGACTTCTATGCCCATGTTGGCCCGGACGGAGAGACGCCCTTCGACCGATTTCGCGATGCGGGCGGTAGCCAGTGGGCGCTCAGCGGCGAGAACATCGCCCGCTGCGCCGGCTGCTCGCCCCCGCCCGATGCCGCGCGGGTCGAGGCCTTCCACGAGGGCTGGATGAACAGCCCCGAGCACCGCGAGAACATCCTGTCCGAAGGCTTCGACCGCTTCGGCTTCGGCATCCAGGGCGAGGGCGACGAGATCTACGCCGTGCAAACCTTCGCCGGCCCCGGCGACGCGGACGGCGGACCGGTGCTCGATCCGATGGAGGCGCAATCCGCCGCGCTTGAAGCCGTCAACGCGCGCCGCGCGGAGGCCGGACTTGCCCCCCTGCAGCCCAGCGAAACGCTCGATACCGCGGCGCGACGCCTGCTCGAGAAGCGCCTGGTCGGCGAAGAACCGCCGCAGAACATCCGCGACCTGCTGCCCGACGATGCCGGGCGCTGGACCAGCCTTGCGATCCTTACCGCCAGCCGCGGCGGCGCGGGGGCCGCGCTGTCCGCGGAAACCGTGACGGGTTTCGTTGAGAACTGGGCCGATCGGGGTGCCGAGACGGGTCTCGGCGGCGCGCGCGCCACGCATCTGGGTTTTGCGGCGACCGCGCAGCACAGCGGTCGCACCACGGCTGTGGCGCTCTTCGGCGGACGAGACTAAATCCCTCCAAAACAATGAATTGCGCGCGGCAAATCCGCCGCATGAACCGGCCCCAAGCCGCCCGTCGTAGCCTCACGAATGCGTCAGGACGGGCACCCTTTTCGACCAAAAGACGTTGCTAGTCTTTCTTCGCGGGCCATGTAATCGCCCTCGAACCGGCAGACCGAAGAAGGACAAGCAACCGTGAGACCAGTGGCCAGGATCGCCGTCGCAGCCTGCGTCGTCGCCGCGTTGGGCGCCGTCGGTCTTTTCGGGACCGAGTACTTTCTGGACCGCCGTGCAGCCGCGCAGGAAAGCGAGGGCGGGGGCGATGGCGGTCAGCGCGCCACGCGCGTCGGCGTGGCCTCGCCCAAAACCCGCGTGGTCGAGGACGCCGTCGACGCCGTGGGCACCGTCACGCCCCGGCGCCGCGTGGAACTCAGGCCGACCGTGTCGGGCCGCGTGACCGAGGTCGGCGTCGATTCGGGGCAGCGTGTCGAGGCGGGCGACCTAATCGTGCAGCTCGACGATCGCGCCCAGCGCGCCCGCCTTGCAGGCGCCGAGGCGACGCTGGAGGAAGCGCGCCAGAACCTGAACCGGATCGAGGAACTGGCCGACAGCAACACCGTCGCCAATCAGCAACTGGAAGAGGCGCGCGCCACCTTCGGCCGCGCCGAAAGCGACGTTCTTGCCGCGCAAGCCGCGCTCGAGGATCGCCGGATCGAGGCGCCCTTCGCCGGCACGCTCGGCCTCGTCTCGGTCGACGCGGGGGCGTATCTGTCGCCTCAGGACGTCATCGCGCCGCTGTCCGACCTGTCGGTCGTGCAGGTCGACATGGCCCTGCCCGAACGGTATTTCGGCCGCGTCTCCCGCGGCCAGACGGTCGACCTGACCGTGCCCGCCTATCCCGACCAGGAATTCGAGGGCACCGTTACTGTCCGCGAGGCCGGCATCGACGAGGCGTCGCGCAGCTTCGACGTCCGCGCCGAGATCGACAACCCGGACCGCATGCTGGTGGGCGGCATGTTCGCGCAGTCGCGCCTGGTCTTCGACACCGACGAAGGGCTGGCCGTGCCCGACGACGCGATCATCAGCGAAGGCAGCGTCACCTACGTCTACACCGTCGCCGACGGCCAGGCGCAGCGGCAGGAGATCACCACCGGCGCGTCGATCGGCGCGCTGACCGAGGTGGTCGAGGGGCTGAGCGCCGACGACCGCGTCGTCGTGTCGGGTTGGAACACCCTGCGCGACGGCGCGTCCGTCACCGTGGCCGAGGACATCGCGCGCGAGGGCCTGGAATGACCCTTCCCGATCTCTGCCTGCGGCGTCCGGTTCTCGCCACAGTGATCTCGATCCTCATCGTTGTGGTCGGGATCGCCGGGCTTATGCGGATGCCGGTGCGCGAACTCCCCGACATCTCGACCGCCGAGGTCACGGTCAGCGTCTCCTACACCGGCGCGGCGCCGGGCGTCGTGGATTCCGAAATCACGTCGGTCATCGAAGGCGCCATATCGACCGTCGCGGGGATCGAGCGGATGTCGACCGAGGCCGAGCTTGGCGGCTCGCGTACGGTCATCACGTTCCGGCAGGGCCGCGACATCGACCAGGCGGCATCGGACGTGCGCGCCGCCGTGCAATCCGTCGCGGGCGATCTGCCCGAGGAGGCGAGCGAGCCCGAGGTCGCCAAGAACGACAGCCAGGGCGATCCGATCATCTGGATGACGATGACGTCGGACACCATGTCGGCGACCGCGCTGACCGACTACGCCGACCGTTTCGTGACCGACCGGCTAGAGACGCTCAGCGGCGTGGCCGCAGTCAACATCTACGGCGACCGCCCCTACGCTCTGCGCGTCTGGCTCGACCCCTCAGCGATGGCCGCGCGCGACGTCACCGTGGGCGAGGTCTCGGCCGCGCTGCGCGACAACAACTTCGAGCTTCCGGCCGGCCGCATCGAAAGCAGCTCGCGTGCCTACCTGCTGCGCACGCAGACGAGGCTGTCGACGGTGGACGAGTTCGAGGACCTGATCGTGCGCGACGAGGGCGGCGCGCAGGTGCGCCTGTCCGACGTCGCCCGGGTCGAGATCGGCACCGAAACGGACGATTCCCGCTTCCGCGCCAACGGCGAGACCGCCATCGGCCTGGGCGTGCTGCGCCAGTCGTCGGCCAACACGCTGTCGATCTCGCGCGCGATCAACGAGGAGGTCAACGCGATCCAGCAGGACCTGCCGGATGGAACTACATTGGAAGTCACCAGCGACGACGCCGATTTCATCGAAAGCTCGATCCGGCAGGTAGTCACGACGCTGGGCATCGCCGTCGCGATCGTGGTCGCGGTGATCTACATCTTCCTCGCCTCGATCCGCGCCACGATCGTGCCCGCCGTCACCATTCCGATCGCGCTGCTGGGCGCCTGCGCGGGCATCGCGCTGGCGGGCTTCTCGCTCAACACGCTGACGCTGTTCGCGCTGATCCTGGCCATCGGCCTGGTGGTCGACGACGCCATCGTCGTGCTCGAGAACATCGAACGCAAGGTCGAGGACGGGCAGGATCCGGTCGAGGCCGCGCGCACCGGCGCCAACCAGGTCTTCTTCGCCGTGGTGTCGACCTCGGCCACGCTGATCGCGGTGTTCGTGCCGCTGTCCTTCCTGCAGGGCGAGATCGGCAAGCTGTTCTCGGAATTCGGCATCACGCTGGCGATCGCGGTCGCGTTGTCGACCTTTGTGGCGCTGTCGCTCTGCCCGGTGATCGCGTCGCGCGTGCTCAAGAAGGGCATGAACGACGGCCGGTTCGCCCGCATCGTGCACGGTGCCACGCAGCGCCTGTCGGAAGGCTATCGCTCGCTTCTGGCGCACTCGCTAAAGGTGCCCTTCGTGGTGATCGGCCTCGCCGCCGCGCTGACCGGCGCGTCCTGGACGCTCTACCAGAACCTGCCATCGCAGCTGACGCCCGACGCCGACCGCGGCATCTTCTTCGTCAGCGTCTCGGCGC
>NZ_JBELMH010000020.1:0-29622 GCF_042096055.1 Citreimonas sp.
ACGTCGACGGCGCCGCCGCGTGGTGCGACGTGCTGCGTTCGGCGCGCGAGGAGACCTGCACCGACATCGCGCGGATGGCGCTGGACGATGCGCTGATCACCATCTCGGAGCGCTGGGGCACAGGCCTGGAAAGCCTGCGCTGGGGCGACGCGCACCAGGCGACGCACGACCACCCGGTGCTGGGCGAGGTGCCGGTGCTCAAGTACTTCGTCAACATTCGTCAAAGCACGTCGGGCGGCGACCACACGCTGATGCGCGGACGCACTTCGGGCGAGGATCCCGAGCCGTTCCACAACGTGCACGGCGCGGGCTATCGCGGCGTCTACGACTTCGACGATCCAAATTCGTCGGTCTTCGTCATCGCGACCGGGCAGTCGGGGCATTTCCTGTCGCGGCACTACGACGATCTGGGCCAGCTGTGGCGGCGCGGCGAATACATTCCGATGTCGCTGGACGAGGGGCTTGCCCGGGCCGCCGCGGCGGGCGTGACGCGCCTGGTCCCCTGAACGCGTAGCCGAAAAAAGCGGAGGGGCTCTGCCTCCGTCCCTGCGGACTCGTCCGGGCTGTTTCCAATCAGAGGAAGACGCGGGGAGTGCGTGCTCTACAGCGCGTCGAACCGCGCGCGGTCGGTGGCGGACCAGTAGAGCGTCAGGCGGTGCCCGTCCTCGGACTGCTCCTCGGTCTCGACGAGGCCTTTCTGGAACAGCCAGGCGCGGCGGCGTCCGTCGTCGAAGGCCAGCGTCACCACGTCCCGGCGCTTGGCGTCGCCGAGCGCGGTGGTCACCGCCTCGAGCAGGCCGTCCAGCCCCTCGCCGGTGATCGCCGAGCCGAGATGCACGGATTCCTCGCGCGCGGCGCGGGCGCGCACGGCCTCGAGATCGGGGCCGTCCAGCCGGTCGATCTTGTTCCACAGCTCGATCTGCGGGGTGGCCTCGGACACGCCCAGATTGTCGAGGATGGCATCGACGTCGCGCGCCTGGGCGTCCGTCTCGGGGTGCGAGATGTCGCGCACGTGCACGATCACGTCGGCCTCGAGCACCTCTTCGAGCGTGGCGCGGAAGGCGGCGACCAGTTCGGTAGGCAGGTCCGAGATGAAGCCCACGGTATCCGACAGGATGATGTCGGTGCCGGTCGGCAGGCGCACCTGCCGCATGGTCGGGTCGAGCGTGGCAAAGAGCATGTCCTCGGCCATGACGTCGGCGCCGGTCAGGCGGTTGAACAGCGTCGACTTGCCCGCGTTGGTGTAACCCACCAATGCGACGATCGGGAACGGCACCTTGGCGCGCGCGGCGCGGTGCAGCGCGCGCGTCTTCACCACCTTGTCGAGCTGCCGGCGCAAACGGACGAGCTGTTCGTCGATGGCGCGGCGGTCGGCCTCGATCTGCGTCTCGCCGGGGCCGCCGACGAAGCCGAGCCCGCCACGCTGGCGTTCCAGGTGCGTCCAGGCGCGCACGAGGCGGGTGCGCTGGTAGTTCAGATGCGCCATCTCGACCTGCAGCACGCCCTCGCGCGTGGCGGCGCGGTCGCTGAAGATTTCCAGGATCAGGCCGGTGCGGTCGAGCAGCTTGCAGTTCCAGGCCTTCTCGAGGTTTCGCTGCTGGACCGGAGTCACGGGACCGTCGACCAGAACCAACTCGACCTCGGCGTCCTTCATGCGGTTGCCGAGTTCCTCGATCTTGCCGGTGCCGAACAGCGCGCGCGGCTGCGGCTTGGGCAGCGGCACGACCTCGTGGCCGACGACTTCGAGGCCGGGCAGCGCATGCGCGAGCGACACGGCCTCGGCCAGCGCGAGCCGCGCATCGCGGCGGTCGCGGTCTGACTTGATGTCGGGATGGAGCACCCAGGCGCGGGTGATCGGGTCGGCGTGTTCCTTCAAGATGCGTCGTCGCCGTCGTAGAGATTGATCGGCTGGCTGGGCATGATGGTCGAGATCGCGTGCTTGTAGACCAGTTGCGACTGCCCGTCGCGACGCAGCAGCACGCAGAAATTGTCGAACCAGGTGATGACGCCCTGGAGTTTCACGCCGTTGATCAGGAAGACCGTCACCGGAACCTTCGTCTTGCGCACGTGATTGAGGAATGCGTCCTGGAGGTTCTGTCTGTCCGAAGCCATTGACTTGCCTTTGTTCTTGTCATGCGCTCCTTGCGAAGCGCCCCCTCGTCCGGGCCAGTATGTAGCGCAAACCGCCGAGATTCCAGCGCAAAAAGCCGGCGGCCCCTGTCCCGCCGGCCCCATGCCGGACGGGCGGGCATCAGTCGCGCCAGATCTCCGGGCTCAGCATCACGATGATCGCCAGAAGCTCGAGCCGGCCCAGCACCATGCCCGCGCAGAGCAGCAGCTTGACCGACGGCGCGAGGGCCAGCAGGTCGATCGCCTGGGTCACCCCGGCGGTCGCCAGCGGACCGGTGTTCGTCAGCACGGCGACCGTCAGCACCAGCGCCGGTTCGAACGCAAGCCCCGCCAGCGCGAGCGTCACCGACAGCGCCGCGAGCATGATCGCGAAGAGCATGAAGAAGACCCAGGCGATGAAGGCGCCCTCGCGCCGGACGCGGCGGCTGACCAACCCGGTGCGCCCGATCGAGCTGGGATGCACCAGGCGCTCGATCTCGCGCGCGCCGTTGAGGTAGAGCGCGTAAACCCGCAGCAGCTTGACCCCGCCTGCGGTGGTCGCGACGCCGCCGCCCAGCAGCGCCAGGCCCACCAGGATGATCCCCGGCGTCGACAGGCCCGACCAGTCCTGCGAGGCGCCCCAGTCGGCGCTGACGTAGCCGGCGGTGACCAGGAACGACAGCGTGGTGAACAGCGCGCCCCAAAGGGCCTGCAGGCCGGCGATCACGTTCTCTTCGTCGCCGATGTCGAAGGCGGCGATCCAGTGGCGCAGGAAAAGCGCCAGCGGCACCGAGACGACGATGACCATGCCCAGCCGGAACTCGGGGTCGCGGCGAAGGCCGGGGCCGCGCGTCTGTGCGGTGTCGCCCGAGAAGGTCAGCCGCGACAGCCCGAAGAACAGGAAGCAGAACAGGATCATCTCGCCTGCCAGTCCGGACGTGCTGGCCTCGGGCAGCGCCAGCGGCGTGATCCCCGAGGTCGCCATGACGCCCATCGCGTGGATGACCGCGACCAGCGGTGGATCGCCGGCAACCAGCAGCATGACGCACAGCGCCAGCGTCAGGCCCGTGTAGACCGGGGTCAGCACCCGGATGCTGCGCAACAGGCGGTCGACCGGCCGGCTGAGCCCGTCGGCGGCCGACCCTTCCGCCAGCGACTGGCCGGGCTCGCCGCTGGCGGTGACCTCGAACCCGCCCAGCGTCAACGGCGCGAGGATGGCGGCGGCGGCGATCCACATGATCAGCCCGCCGATCCAGCCGACCTGCGCGCGCCAGAGATGCTCGGCCTCGGACAGGCGCGCGGCGTCGTAGAGCGTGGCGCCGGTGGTGGTCAGGCACGACACCATCTCGAAGTACGCGGACAGGAAGGCGGTGTTGCGCACCGCCTCGTAGAACGGTACGGCCAGCAGCAGCGGCAGCGCGATGAACGCCGCCAGAAGCGCCAGAAGCTGGTGCAACGGGTCGTTCTGGTGCGGTCGGTTCGCCAGCGCCAGCGCAACGAAAGCTGTCAGGATCAGGCCCAGCACGCCCGAGTAGAAGAACGCGCGCGCGTCGTGGTAGTCCTCCTGCCACAGGGCGAGGGCCGCCGGCGCGATCATCGAGGCCGAGAAGATCCCCATGAGCAGCAGGAACAGCGGCAGGCGGCTGAGACGCTCCATGGTCTAGAAGAAGTCGATGGAGACCTGCAGCAGGCGCTCCACCTCGGGTACGTCGCCCGCCAGCGCGAAGATGACGATCTGGTCGCCCTCGTCGATGCGCATGCTGCCGGTCGGGCGCACCACGCGGTCGCCCTTGCGCACGGCGCCGATCAGGACGCCCTCGGGGAAATCCACGTCGCGGATGCGGTTGCCGGCGATGGGCGAGGTCGACAGGACCTCGGCCTCGATCACCTCGGCCTCGGCGTCGCCGATGGAATAGACGCTGCGCACGCGGCCGTGGCGGATGTGGCGCAGGATGCTGCTGACGGTGGTGGCACGCGGGTTGATGTAGGCGTCGATGCCCAGCGGCTCCATCAGCGGGACCAGCGTCGGGTCGTTGACCAGCGCGATCGCCATCGGGCAGCCCGCGGCCTTGGCGCGCACGGCGGTCAGCAGGTTGGTCTTGTCGTCGTCGGTGACGCACAGCACCGCGTCGGCACGTTCGATGCCGGCCTCGGACAGCAGGCTGATGTCCAGCCCGTCGCCGTGGAGCACGATCGTGCGCTCCAGCGCCTCGGCCGCGTGTTCGGCGGCCTTGCGGTTGCGTTCGATCATCTTGACACGGATGCGTTGCGCGGCGCCCTCGAGCGCGTGTGCTACGGCGAGGCCCACGTTGCCGCCGCCGACGAGGACAACGCGCTCCTGCTTGCGCAGCGACTTGCCGAAGATCTCCAGCGTGCGGCGCACGTCGTCGCGGTGGGCGACGACGTAGGCGCTGTCACCGACGAACATCTGGTCGCCGGCCTCGGGCGCGAACAGCGTGCCCTCTCGCCGCACGGCCACCACGGTCGAGCGCAGGGTCGAGAACAGGTCGGTCAGCTGCCGCAGCGGCGTGTTGACCACCGGGCATTCCTGCTCGATCGCGATGCCCAGAAGCTGCGCGTCGCCGTTCAGGAAGACCTCGGTGTCGAAGGCGGCTGGCGCCGACAGGCGGCGCAACGCGGCCTGCGCGACCTCCTGCTCGGGGCTGATGACCACGTCGATCGGCATGTGGTCGCGGCGGTAGAGGTCGGAATAGATCGCCGTGAGGTAGCTTTGCGCGCGCAGGCGCGCGATCTTGCGCGGCACCGAGAAGACCGAGTGGGCCACCTGGCAGGTGACCATGTTGACCTCGTCGGAATGGGTCGCGGCGATGATCATGTCGGCGTCGCGCGCCCCGGCCCGGTCCAGCACGTCGGGATAGGACGCGAAGCCGGTGATCCCCTGCACGTCGAGCGCGTCGGTCGCGCGGCGGATCAGGTCGGGGTTGCTGTCGACCACGGTGACGTCGTTGCGTTCGCCCGACAGGTGACGTGCGATCTGCCAGCCGACCTGGCCCGCACCGCAAATGATGACCTTCATGGCGCCTTCCCGAAAGGCCGGCTTGCGAACCAGCTATCTGGCGTCAGGGCATGGCACGGCGGCGGCGGGCGGTCAACGTCCGCCGCCCGCGCCGCGCGCCGGTGCCGTCACGGCAGCCGGCGGTGCGCCGGCTCAGGAGACCCGGCGCACCGCCGCGTCCTCGGGATCGTCGTCGTGCAGCAGGCGCGCGCCGGTCTTCTGTCCGGTCACCACGCCCAGTGACTTGAGCTTGCGGTGCAGGGCCGACCTTTCCATGCCGACGAAGTTCGCAGTGCGCGAGATGTTGCCCCCGAAGCGGTTGATCTGCGTCAGCAGGTACTCGCGCTCGAACGCCTCGCGCGCCTCGCGCAGGGGCATGGTGGCCAGCGTGCCCGACAGCACCACGCGATCCTCGCCGTCGCCGCTCGACGGGCCGGTGTCCTGCGGCAGTTCGCGCGCCTCGATCGGGCCGGTGCCGTCGCCGAGGATCAGCACGCGCTCGACCAGGTTCTTGAGCTGGCGCACGTTGCCGGGCCAGGTGATGGTCTGCAGCAGCGCCACCGCGTCGTCGGTGATCTCGCGCAGGGGCAGGCCTTGGCTACGGTTGCATTCGGCGATGAAGTGCCGCGCCAGGACGGGGATGTCCTCGCGCCGGTCGGCGAGTGAGGGCACCGCGATCGGCACGACGTTCAGCCGGTGATACAATTCCTCGCGGAATTGCCCGCCGGCGATCGCGTCCTTGAGGTTGCGCCCGGTGGACGAAATCACGCGCAGGTCCACGCGCACCTTGTCGGCGCCACCCTGGCGGGTGAAGGATTGGTCGACCAGCACGCGCAGGATCTTGGACTGGGTGCCCAGCGGCATGTCCGCGACCTCGTCGAAGTAGATCACGCCGCCATGCGCCTGTTCCAGCAGACCGGGCTCGACCCCGCGGGCGCTGGTCTCGCGGCCGAACAGCATCGCCTCGACCATGTCGGGCTCGACGCCGGCGCAGTTGACGGTGACGAAGGGCGCGTCGGCCCGGGCCGAGCGGGCGTGGATGTAGCGCGCGGCGACCTCCTTGCCCGAGCCGGCCGGGCCGGTCAGCATCACCCGCCCGTTCGACTTGGTCACCTTGTCGAGTTGCCCCAGCAGCCCACGGAACGCGGCGCTTTCGCCGATCATCTGCGCGGCCTTCACCTCGCCGCGCTTCAGCGTCGCGTTCTCGCGGCGCAGGCGCGAGGTTTCCATCGCGCGGCGGATCACCACCAGCAGCTGGTCGATGTTGAACGGCTTCTCGATGAAGTCGTAGGCGCCCTGCTTGATCGCGGCGACGGCGATCTCGATATTGCCGTGGCCCGAGATGATGACGACGGGAATGTCGGGATTGTCGCGCTTGACGCATTTGAGGATGTCGATCCCGTCCATCTTGCTGTCCTTCAGCCAGATATCCAGGACCAGCAGCGCCGGGGGTTCCGCGTTGATCGCCGCCATCGCCTCCTGGCTGTTGCCCGCCAGCCGCGTGCCGTAGCCCTCGTCCTCAAGGATGTCTCCGATCAGCTCGCGGATGTCGCGCTCGTCGTCGACGATGAGAATGTCGCTCATTGGGTCGCCTCTTGTTCCGTTCTCGGGTCCTGTCCGGCATTCGCCGGGCCTGTTTCTGCTGCCTCGGGTACCGCATGCCCGACCGGCAGCCGCACCACCGCCATCGCGCCGCCCGGCGCGCTGGCCTCTGCGCCGGCGTCTTCGGCCGGCGCATCCTCGAGCGCCAGCGTTCCGCCGTGCTCCTCGATGATCTTCTTGACGATGGGCAGGCCGAGGCCGGTGCCCTTCTCGCGCGTGGTCACGTACGGCTCGAACAGGCGCGAGCGGTCCTCGGGCAGGCCGATGCCGTTGTCGATGATGCGGATCTCGGCCATGCCGCCGTCGATCGTAGCGCTGATGCGGATGAGCGGCGTGTATCCTTCGGGCGCGCCGGCCTCGATCAGGCTTTCGGTCGCCTCGCCCGCGTTCTTCACCAGGTTTGTCAGCGCCTGGCCGATCATCGCGGCGTCGAGTTGCGCGGGCACGGCCACTTCGGGCAGGTCGAGATCGAAGGTCACGCCGGGCTGGCCGGCCTCCTGCAGCAGGATCGCGCCGCGCAGGATCTCGGTCAGGTCCTCGGACTTCCGGTCGGGTTCGGGCATGCGCGCGAATTTCGAGAACTCGTCGACGATGCGCCGCAGGTCGTCGGTCTGGCGCACGATGCGGTCGGTGAGGCCCGCGACCTTCTCGGCCTGCGGCTCATCCAGCTGACCGGCGAAGCTGCGCTTGATGCGTTCGGCCGACAGGCGGATCGGCGTCAGCGGGTTCTTGATCTCGTGCGCAATGCGGCGCGCCACATCGCCCCAGGCGGCCAGACGCTGCGCGCTTACCAGATCGGTCACGTCGTCGAAGGCCACCACGTAGCCTTCCAACCCGCCATCGCCGCGGCGGCGCGTGGCCATGCGCACCAGCAGGTGTTCCAGCCGCCCGTCGCGGGCGACCTTGATCTCTTCCTGCAGACGTTCGCGTTCTTCGTCGCGCAACCGGTCGAACAGCGGGCCGAACTCGGGCACCGCGACCCAGATCGGGTCGCTGCGATGGGTCTCGTGCCAGCCCAGCAAGCGCTCGGCCGAGCGGTTGACGAAGGTCACCTTGCCACTGGCGCCCAGCCCCACCACGCCCGACGTGACCGAGGTCAGCACGCTGTCGAACAGCCGCTGGCGGCGTTCGATCTGGCGGGTGTTTTCCAGCAGGCGGTCGCGTTGCCCCTTCAGCTGGCGGGTCATCTGGTTGAAATACCGGCCGAGCATGGCGATCTCGTCGTCGCCCTCTTCCTCGAGGACCTGCACGTTCAGGTCGCCCGACCCCACGCGCTGCGCCGCGCCCGCAAGCCGGCCGACCGGGCGCGACAGGCGTTCGGCGAACCACAGCCCGGCCCAGATGGCGGCCAGGATCAACAGCAGCGCGAAGCCCAAGTACAGCAGCGCGAAGTCGAACAGCTGGCGGCCGCGCTCGGTCTCCTGCTGCTGGTAGAAGCGCGCGGTTTCCTCGGTCTCGTCGAGCAGCGCCAGAAGCCGGCCGTCTACCTCGCGCGAGACGTAGAGGTAGCGGTCGACGAAGGCGCGCATCGGGACCAGCGCGCGGAATTCGTTGTTGCTCCAGTCCGGAATGACGGCGACGCCCTGGTCTTCGGCGCGCAGGAAATCCGCGCGCGAGGGGCGTTCGTAGTCGAACAGGTACGACCGTTCGCCGCGGGCGCGGATCTCACCGGTCGAGTCGATGACGTAGGCTTCGCGCAGGCCGCGCTGGATCTGGCCCTGCCCCTGCGCCAAGACCTGCCGCAGCTCGCCCTCGTCCAGCACGAAGGTCGCGCGGCGCGACGCGTCGAGGAACCGCGCCAACGCCCTTGCGTCCTGCACCAGCCCCTCGCGCGTTTCCTCGTCATAGGCCTCGGCCGCGGCGAGCGACGCACCGACCACGTTCTGCACGCGGCTGGAAAACCAGGTCTCGAGCCCGATGTTGATGGTCAGGACGGCGAAGACGGCGACGGTGATCGTCGGCAGCAGCGCCATCATCGCGAAGGCGCCGGTCAGGCGCAGGTGCAGGCGCGAGCCTGCCGATTGCGCCCGGCGCGCGGCGATCATCCGGGCCACCCGCGACAGCACCAGCGCGGCCAGCAGCAGCACGTAGACGAGGTCGGCCAGCAGCACCAGCCGCAGGCTGAGCGCGCCCGTCCCGCTGCCCATGGGCCCGAGAACCCAGAACGTGGCCACGGCCAGGACCGGCCCGAGCGCGACGAGAGTCAGCGCGATGACGTTCTGCACCCAGCGCGCGCGGCGCAACCGGTCGAACCGCGCCCATGCGACCTGCCAGGTCGTTCTGCTTGCCCGCGTGGTCAAGACGCCCCCGCCGTGATGCGCCGGGTATCTCCCGGCATCCGCCCGTGCCCGGGTCTGCCACGCCGCGTCGAAAACCGACGCGGCGGCGCCACAGGCCTGTTGCGGTTTTACATCAACTTACGGCGTCGTGTCACGCGGATATCGAGGTCGGTGATCTTTTTGCGAAGCGTATTTCGGTTGATTCCCAACAGGTCGGCGCATTTCGCCTGGTTGCCGCCGGTGGCGTCGAGCGCGATCTCGATCAGCGGCGCCTCGACCTCGCGAACGATGCGCGCGTGCAACCCCGGAGGCGGCAGCATCTGACCGTGCAGGTCGAAATAGCGCCGCAGGTGCCGCGCCACGCTTTCGCCCAGCTTCTCGGCCGAGCCACCGCGCAGGACGGGGCCGGTGTCGGGTTGGTTGCCCAGCACCACCTCGACCTCGGCGCGGGTGATCTCCTCGGACCGGCTGGTCAGGCTGAGCCTGCGGATCGCGTTCTCGAGCTGACGGACGTTGCCGGGCCACGAATAGACGCGAAAAAGCTCGGCCGCGTCCTTGCCCAGCCACCGCTTGGGCGCGCCCTCGCGCTCGGCCCGGGCCAGGAAGTGATCGGCCAGCAGGGCGATGTCCTCGACCCGCTCGCGCAGGCCGGGCACCGTGATCTGCGCGCCCGAAAGGCGGTAGAACAGGTCCTGCCGCACCTTGTCGCCGTTGGTCAGCGCGGCCTCGCTTTCCTGCGATGTCGCCATGAAGCGCGGGCTGTGGTCGCCGGGGCTGTCCATCATGCGCACGATGCGGGCCTGCACCTCGTCGCTGACATCGGCGATCTCGTCGATCAGCAGCGTGCCGCCCTTCACGCGCGCCAGAACGCGTGCGGGGCCTTCGAGGTCGGAGAGGTCCGCGCCGGTCACCGTCACGAAGGGCAGCGTACGCCGGTCCGAGAAGTCGTGGATGGCCTTGGCGATCAGGCTCTTGCCGGTGCCGGACTCGCCAGTGATCAGCACCGGAAGGTCGGTGTTCATCACCCGCGCCACGAGGCGGTAGAGCGCCTGCATCGCCGGCGTCTTGCCTACCAGCGGCAGCTCGTCCGGCTCGTCGGCGCCCACGACCGGTTCGTCCCGGCGCGGTGTGCGGTTGCGGTTCTCCAGCGCCTTGGCGGTGCGCTTCATCAGGTCCGGCAGGTCGAAGGGCTTGGGCAGGTAGTCGTAGGCCTCGGCCTCGGCCGCCTGGATGGCGGTCATGATGGTGTTCTGCGCGCTGATCACGATGACCGGCAGGTCGGGCCGGTCCTGGCTGATCTTCGGCAGCATCTCGAGCCCGTTTCCGTCGGGCATCATCACGTCGCTGATCACCACGTCGCCCTTGCCCTCGCCCACCCAGCGCATCAGCGTGGTCAGCGACGAGGTCGCGTGCACCTTGCACCCCGCGCGGGTCAGCGCCTGGGTCAGGACCGTCCGGATCGTGCGGTCGTCATCGGCGACCAGGACCGTGCCATCCATCAATTCTTCTCCTTCTTGGCGCGCGATTGCGCGGTGTGCTTCGCGGACGCGCCGGGGGCGCGCGGCAGGGAAATCCGGAACACCGTGCGCCCCGGAACGCTGTCGACCGAGATCCAGCCGCCGTGGTCGCTGATGATCTTGCTCACCAGCGCGAGGCCGAGGCCGGTGCCGTTCTCGCGGCCCGAGACGAACGGGTCGAAGATGTCGCCGCGGATATCGTCGGGCAGGCCGGGGCCGTCGTCGATGACCTCGATCTGCAGCGGCAGCGACTGGCCCGACCCGTCGGCGCGGCGCAGACGAAAGCTGTGCTCGTAGAAGCTGTGCAGCCGGATCGTGCCGCCCTTGTTCGGGTCGGCCGCCTGGCTCGCATTCTTCAGCAGGTTCAGCACCACCTGCAGCAGCTGGTCCGGATCGCCCTGTGCCAGCGGCAGCGAGGGGTCGTAATCCTCGATGATCTTCATGTGTGCGCCGAAACCCAGCCCCGCCGAGCGGCGCGCGCGGTCGAGCACGTCGTGCAGGTTCACCGGCTGCAATTCGGGCGGCGACAGGTTGCCGAACTGCTCGACCTGTTCGAGCAGCTTCACGATGCGCCGGGTCTCGGCCACGATCAGGTCGGTCAGTTCCAGGTCGTCCTTGGGCAGGCTCATCGACAGCAGCTGCGCGGCACCGGCGATGCCCGCCAGCGGGTTCTTGATCTCGTGCGCCAGCATCTCGGCCATGCCGATCGCCGATTTCGCGGCCGACTTGACCGAGTTGCTTTGCGTCATCCGCCCGGCCAGCTCGCGGGGACTGATCAGCATGACCATCCAGCCCGGCCGCCCCTGCAGGGGGGCGATCTGCAGGTTGCAGACCACCGGCGCGCGGCTGCCGGTGCCCACGTCAACGTCGTTGACGAACAGTGGCGTGCCCTGCTCGCGCGCGCGGGCCAGGCTTTCCTCGAGCGGCGCGTCGACCGCCAGCCGGTCCCAGATGGGCTGACCGCGCAGCCATTTGGCCGAATTGTTGAGAAACCCCTCGGCGGCGGGGTTGAGATCGCCGATCCGCTCGTTCTCGTCGATCAGAACTGCCGGCACCGGCAGCGAGGACCAGATCATCGAGTCGGCCTCGGTGCTCATGCGGCCAGCCTTTCCGACCGGGCGACCGGCGGGCGGTCGAGCGCGTCGGACAGCAGGGTTCGCACTGCCTCGGGCGCGAGAGCCGTCAGGACCTGCCGGCGCAGCGCCGGCGGCGTGGCGACGCGGTCCATGTACCAGCCCAGGTGTTTGCGCGCGACGCGGGTGCCGAGGTCGACACCGTAGAAGGACAGCATGGCCTCGTGGTGGTCCGCCACGAGGCGCACGAAATCGGGCCCTTCCGGCACGACCGGGGCGGGCGTGCCGTAGATCTTGGCCGAAATCTCCGCCAGGCGCCATGGCGCGCCGTGAGAGCCCCGGCCGACCATCACGCCGGCGGCGCCGGATAGCTTCAGAGCCGTCAGGGCGCTGGCGCCGCCCACGATGTCGCCGTTGGCGATGACGGGTATGGTGACCGCGTCTCGCACCGCGCGGATCGCCTCCCAGTCCGCCCTGCCCTTGTAGAACTGGCAGCGCGTGCGCCCGTGGATCACCACCATGCGGACACCCGCTCCTTCGGCCATTCGCGCAAGATCCGGGGCGTTTCGCGCATCGTCGTCCCAGCCGAGCCTGGTCTTGAGCGTCACCGGCAGATCGACCGCGCCGGCGACGGCCTCGATCAGGCGCAGGGCATGGTCCGGGTCACGCATCAGGGCGCTGCCGGAGTAGCCCCCGGTCACCTTCTTGGCGGGGCAGCCCATGTTGATGTCGATGACCTTCGCGCCCATGTCGGCCACCATGCGCGCCGCCTCGGCCATCGGTCCGGGCTCGCGCCCGGCGATCTGGACCGAGGTGTTGTCGATCGCGGCGCCAAGCTCGGCTTTCTCACGCGTGCCGGGGCGCGCCGTCAGGAACTCGCCCGAGGCGATCATCTCGGACACGACGAGACCCGCGCCGAAGCGGCTGACGAGCGTCCGGAACGGCAGATCGGTGATCCCGGCCAACGGCGCCAGGAAAACCGGCGAAGCGATGTGTCTGTCCCCGAGGTCGAAGCCCACGCGCCCATTCCTTGTGCATATTGCTTTCAGCTAACCCCGCCCCGGCGGGGGTTCAATCTTCCTGACGGTCGAGAAAGCCTGCAAATCCAGCAATGCCCGATTATTGGGCAAAAGCCCGCGGCGGATTGCGCAGCCACGCGGCAGCCAATAACACCGATCCGACAGGGAGCCACCATGGACCAAGCCATCGTCATCGTCGGAGCAGGACGCGGGCAGCGCGCCGGCGGGCCCACGCCGAAGCAGTGGCAGCCGATCGCAGGCAAACCCGTCGCGCGCTGGACGTTGGAGGCGTTCGCGCCCCGCGGACGGCTGGTGATGGTGATTCACCCCGATGACCGCGCGATGGCGCAGACGGTCTGTTCCGGCCTCGACGTGACACTTGTCGACGGTGGCGCCACGCGGACCGACTCGGTCCGCGCCGGACTCGAGGCGCTGGCATCCGACCCGCCGCAGACGGTGCTCATCCACGACGTCGCCCGCCCCTGCACGCCGTCCGAGGTGATCGATGCGGTCGCGCGAGCCTTGAGTGACGCGCCTGCCGCGGCCCCCGCGCTGCCGGTGACCGATGCGCTGTGGACCGGCGTCGACGGCATGGTGACGGGAAGCCGCGACCGCACCGGCCTGTTCCGCGCGCAGACGCCGCAGGGCTTCCGCTTCGACGCGATTCTGGCCGCGCATCGCGCGCATGACGGCGATGCCGCCGACGATGTCGCCGTTGCCCGCGCCGCCGGACTGGCGGTCGTGATCGTGCCGGGGGACGAACGGAACATGAAGATCACCGGGCCGGACGACTTCAATCGCGCCGCCCGGCTGCTGGAGACGCGCATGGATGTAAGACTTGGCAACGGCTACGACGTGCACCGCTTCGGGCCCGGGGCGCATGTGACGCTTTGCGGCGTCGAGGTGCCGCATGACCGCGGGCTGCTGGGCCATTCGGACGCGGATGTCGGCATGCACGCGGTTACAGACGCCCTTTACGGCGCGATGGCCGAAGGCGATATCGGGCGGCATTTCCCGCCGTCCGACCCGCAATGGAAGGGCGCCGACAGCGGGATTTTCCTGCGGCATGCTTGCGACCTAGCACGCGTGCGCGGCTTTATGATCTCGAACGTCGATGTCACGCTGGTCTGCGAACGTCCGAAGATCGGCCCGCACGCAGAGAAGATGATGCAGAAAATGTCCGAAATCATGCAGATTGCGACCGACCGCGTGTCGATCAAGGCGACCACGTCCGAGCAATTGGGCTTTACCGGCCGCGAGGAAGGCATCGCCGCCCTGGCCACCGCGACGCTGGTGCAGCCATGAAGTGGATCGCATCCGTTTTCGGCGTCGGGTTTCTCAAGCCCGGGCCTGGCACGTGGGGCTCGGCCGTGGCCCTGCCGCTGGCCTGGGGCATCCACCAGGTGGGCGGCTTCTGGCTGTTGCTGAACGTCACCATCTTCGTTTTCCTGACCGGCTACATCGCGGTGCAGCGCCTGACGGCCGGGCAGGCTCATTCCGATCCCGGCTGGATCGTCATCGACGAGGTTGCGGGCCAATGGGTGGCGCTGTTCCCGGTGAGCTACGGCGCCACGATGATGAGCATCGACGTGCTGCGGCTGTGGCCGGGATGGATCGCGGCCTTCGTGCTGTTCCGGCTGTTCGACATCCGCAAGCCGTGGCTGGTCGGCCGGGCGGACCGGCACGGTGGCCCGCTGGGCGTGATGCTCGACGACATCGTCGCGGGCGTCTTCGCGGCGGTGGGTGTGGTCGTGCTGGGCACGCTGTACCACGTGGTGCTCATATGACCCGTGCCATGGTCACGCGGATCCTGCAGGCAGCGGGCGCGCGCGGCTGGACGATCACCACGGCGGAAAGTTGCACCGGCGGGATGGTGGCATCCGCACTGACCGACGTGAGCGGCGCATCGGAGGTCTTCCAGCGCGGCTTCGTCACCTATTCGAACGACGCGAAGACCGACATGCTCGGCGTGCGCCCCGAGACGCTGAACACATTCGGGGCCGTCTCGGAACCGGTGGTGCGCGAGATGGCCGAGGGCGCACGCGAAACGGCCCGTGCCGACATCGCGGTCGCGATCAGCGGCATCGCGGGGCCCGGCGGCACGGCGACCAAGCCGGAGGGCCGGGTCTGCTATGGCCTGGCAACGCCCGATGGCACCCGTACGATGGCGATCGATCACGGCGCGCTGGGGCGCGATGCGGTCCGCCGCGCCGCGACGGAAAACGCGCTGGAAATGATCCTGAGCGCCCTGGCCTGACTACGCGCGTTCAGCGGCGGGGACAGAGACGTTCGGCGCACAAGCCGACCGGCCTCAGGCGAGGCGATCCACCGAAGCGGAGTCTTCCGGGATGAGCGTCACGAGGCCGGCGAACCGGTAATTGTTCGCCGCAGCCTCGGGCCTTGCCGGATCGGCCTTCCGTTCCGTCTCGCCCGATGCGCCCTGCTCCGCCTCGTCGCCTTCCGGGTCTTCCGCAACATGCTCGTCGTCAGGCGCGGCCTCGGGCGCGGCGAGCAGGGGAACATCTTTGGACTCGGACATGACGGCACACGGAAAGACGGACTGTTTGAACAGCCCGATCCTCGTTACCGAATGGGGCGCCTTCGCGGCAGCCGTCCAGGCAAGTAAACGCGATTTTAAGAAACTCGCGCGCGCTTCACTGGCCGTATAGCACCTGTGCGCGCCGCTCGAACGCGCGCACGATCCGTTGCATCGCCTCGTAGAAGAACATGCCGGCGGCGCTTTGCAGGATGCGGTTGCGGAATTCGAAATCGACGTAGAACGACACCTCGCAGCCGCCCTCGACGTCGGTGAACTGCCACTTGGATTCCATGTGCCGGAACGGGCCGTCGAGATATTCCGTGTCGATGCGATGCTCGTCCGGCCAAAGCACGACCTTCGAGCCGAAGCGTTCACGGAACACCTTGAAGCTGATGACGAGGTCGGCGTGCAGCACCACGTGATCGCCCCGCTCCTCGCGCGAGTTCACGCGGGCGGCGGCGGTCCAGGGCAGGAACTCCGGATAGCTGCCGACATCGGCGACCAGGTCGTACATCTGCGCCGCCGTGTAGGGCAGCTTGCGGGTTTCCGAGTGCGTCGGCATGTCGGCCCTTTGCGTTCGTGACACCGCTGCGGCATGTCGTATGCTGCGCGCGAAATTGCAAGGGAAACGAACCGGTGCAGCGTCCATATGTCGTAGACGAGATGATCTCGGCCAAGTCCATCGCCGCCCGGATCGAGGCGCTGTGCCGCGAGATCCAGGCCGAATTCCAGGGCACCGAGAAGCTGGTTGTCGTGGGCCTGCTGCGCGGGTCGTTCATCTTCATCGCGGATCTGGTGCGCGAACTGGACCTGCCCGTCGAGGTCGATTTCCTCGAGGCGTCGTCTTACGGCGACGGCATGCAATCCAGCCGGGAGGTGCGCATCCTGAAGGACCTGCGTTCGGGGATCGAGGGGCGCGACGTGCTGGTGGTCGAGGACATCGTCGACACAGGGCACACCCTCCACCACGTCACCGCGCTTCTGCGCAGCCGCAACCCTGCCCGGCTGAAGACGATCGCGCTGCTGGACAAGCCGAGCCGGCGCGAGGTCGATTTCCGTGCGGACTGGACGGGGTTCGAGATCCCGGACGAGTTCGTCGTCGGCTACGGCATCGACTATGCGCAAAGGAACCGAAACCTGCCCCATATCGGCAAGGTCCGCTTCGTCGACGCCGTCACGCCGTCGTGAACCGCACGGGTCGCGAAATTCCGTATCGTGTCCGTGGGATGGCCGGGGAACCCGTCGCTATCGTCCGAAGCAAAGCGCAATAACAAACAGGGAGTTTTTCATGAAGACACTCATCGCAGCCGCCAGCGTGGCCGCCGCACTCGTGGTGCCCGCCACCGCGTCTTTCGCGCAGGACGTGCCCGACGCCGTGAAGGCGCGCCAGGGACAGTTCCGCATCATGGCGATCAATCTCGGCATCCTCGGCGAGATGGCGCGCGGCAATACCGAGTACGACGCCGAAGCCGCGCAGAACGCGGCCGACACTCTTGTGGCGATCTCGGGCGTGCACCAGCCGCCACTTTGGCCCGAGGGCACCGACACGATGTCGATCGACGGCACCCGGGCCGAACCGGGGATCTGGGAGAACCTCGACGACGTGCTGTCCAAGTGGTCCGATTTCGGCGACGCGGCCGCGCAGCTGCAGACCGTCGCAGCCGACGGGCAACAGGCGCTTGGCCCCGCGCTGGGTCAGGTCGGCAACGCCTGCAAGGCCTGCCACGACACGTACCGCGCCCCCGAGTGAGGCGCCTTCTTGCACTCGTTCCGGTCGCGGTCGTCGCGGCCGGCGTCGCATGGTGGGTCACGGCGCCCGCCAGCGTTGACGCGTCACAACTTGCTGGGCTCGAGCAGGACGCGGCGCGCGGCGAAGCGGTGTTTCACGCCGCCGGCTGCGCCTCGTGCCATCATGCCGAAAACGCCGAAGACGATGCGGTTCTGGCCGGAGGACAGGCTTTCGAAAGCGAATTCGGCACCTTCTACGCGCCGAACATCTCGCCCCATCCCGAAGCCGGCATCGGGGCCTGGAGCCTTGCGGAATTCGCCGGCGCCGTCCAGCAGGGCGTGTCGGCGGAAGGCGCGCATCTCTACCCCGCGTTCCCCTACACCGCCTACGCGCAGATGACGGACCAGGACCTGGTCGATCTCTGGGCCTACATGCAGACCCTGCCCTCGGACGAGACCGCCAACCGGCCGCACGACGTCGGCTTTCCGTTCAACATCCGCGCCGGGATCGGCGTATGGAAGGCGCTTTACGCCGATCGCGGCTGGGTGGTTAACGTGCCCCCCGAGCTCGAGCGCGGGCGCTACCTCGTCGAGGCGCTGGGTCATTGCGGCGAATGTCACACGCCCCGCAACGCGCTGGGCGCGCTCGATCGGTCTGCCTGGATGCAAGGCGCCCCGAATCCGTCCGGCCGCGGCACGATCCCGGCGCTCACGCCCGATTCGCTGACATGGTCGGCGGCGGACATCGCCTATTACCTCGAGACCGGGTTCACGCCCGATTACGACAGCGCAGGCGGCCACATGGCCGCCGTGGTCGACAATTTCGCCGAATTGCCCGCCGCGGATCGCGAGGCCGTCGCCGCCTACATCAAGGCGCTGCCCGAACCCTAGGCGCCGAGCCGGGCCTCGCGCGCGGCACGCAGGCGCGCGAAGTCGTCGCCTGCGTGGTAGCTCGACCGCGTCAGCGGAGTCGCCGACACCATCAGAAAGCCCTTGCCCCAAGCCGATTTCTCGTAGCCGGCGAACTCCTCAGGGGTAACGAAGCGGCGCACGGCGTGGTGCTTGGGCGTCGGCTGGAGATACTGGCCGATGGTCAGGAAATCGACGTCGGCCGCGCGCATGTCGTCCATGACCTGCAGCACCTGCTGGCGCTCCTCTCCGAGGCCGACCATGATGCCGGACTTGGTGAAGATCGACGGATCACGCTCTTTTACGCGCTGCAGCAGACGCAGCGAGTGGAAATATCGCGCACCCGGCCGGACCGAGGTGTAGAGGCCGGGCACCGTCTCGAGGTTGTGGTTGAAGACGTCGGGCTTGGCGGCCAGCACGGTGTCGAGGACCGACGGGTCGCATTTCAGGAAATCCGGCGTCAGGATCTCGATCGTCGTTCCCGGCGAGCGATGGCGCACGGCGCGGATGGTCTGGGCGAAATGCTCAGCCCCGCCATCATCGAGATCGTCGCGATCGACCGAGGTGATGACGACGTGGTTCAGCCCCAGCTTCTGGACCGCGTCGGCGACGCGGCCGGGTTCGAACACGTCCAGCGCGTCGGGCCGCCCCGTGGCGACGTTGCAGAAGGTACAGCCGCGGGTGCAGACCTCGCCCATGATCATCATGGTGGCGTGACCCTGGTTCCAGCACTCGCCGGCATTGGGGCAGCCTGCCTCTTCGCAGACGGTGACAAGCTTGTGCTCGCGCATGATGCGCCGGGTCTCGTTGTACCCTTCGCCGCCGGGCGCCTTGACCCGGATCCAGTCCGGCTTCTTCGGCTGGGCGTTGTCCGCCCGATGGGCCTTCTCGGGATGGCGCTGGTTCGGAAGCTTCAGATCTCGCACGTCGCGTTCCCCCTGGAACAATCGATCATTGTCTTGGGGATATGCAATTTTGTGCGGCTTTTCCAGCCTTGGCGGCGTGCAAAGTGATCGCGCCCGACGGGCGGAGCTTTTTCCGCCCATTTAAGATTTCGTCTTGTATTAAGGGTTTGGCGTCTTCCGACGTCGATGGCCAGCCATCCGCGCAACACGGGCATGTGCTGCGCGGATGGCTGAAGGCCCTCGGCTCAACCGATCAAGTCGCCGCCGTGACGGGCCGCTTCGTCGTAGTGCAGACGGAGGCGCTGCAACGCGATCCGCAACACGATCTTTCCCGACCGCGCGGACCAGCCCAACCGCTTTTCGGTCGTCTCCAGCCCCTCGAGGTAGCAGCAGCAGCGCAGCGCCACGTCGCCTAGACCCGGACCGAGATCGCGCAGAGCGGCGGCCAACCGCGCATGTGCAGCGTCCGATCCGGTGCCGGTCTTGGCGCCGGAGCCCGCCTGCGGCGCGCCGGTCACGAAATCGTCCCAGTTCTGCACGCTGCGCTGCCCCATCTGCGCCAGTTCGAAATCCTCGCGCAGACGTTCGCCCGCCGCGACGAGCGCGTCGCTCAGAAAGGCCTCGCCTCCCTTGTCGCGCCGGCGCGACAGCGCGGTCAGCGGGCTTTCCGCCAGCAGATACCGACCCTTGCGGGCCCGCGGGTCGCGGTCGATCTCGTCCAAAGCCGCCTCGGCCTCGGCTCCGGTTTCGAAGCCCGCCTGCGCCTCCGAGAATCCGCGCAGGCGGTTCTCCTGGTCGGCGATCAGCTGGCTCAGCGCGGCGCGCCCCGCCGCCGTCACCCGGTAGCGCGAGATCCGGCCCGGATTCTCACACGCGATCCAGTCTTTCAGCGCCATGGCCTGCGCGACCGCGGCCTCGACGACGGCGGTGCGCGTGTTGCCTCCGTCCCCCGTGTCGCGGACGACCACCGCCTTGTCCATTTCGGCCGCGACGGCCAGCACGGCGCCGCTTTCGCACAGCCGGCGCAGCACCCGACGCGCTTCGCGCGCCAGTGTGGATTCATCGGGCGTTTCGGGAAGATTGCACATGGCCGTCATGGCGTCATGGTCCTTGGCTGGGTCAGTGGCTACCGTCCTGCCGCGCGGCGCGCCGAGGCGTCGCAATGCAGCATCGACAAGCGGATCGTCCCGGCGCGTCTCGATCCGGCGAACCTGGCGCAGAACGGTCGAAGCGTGGCAGCCCGCCTCCCGTGCCAGTTCGCGGATCGGACGTCCGTTTTCCGTGTGCGCGATATAGACGCGCGCCGCTTGCGGTACCCAGCCTGGAAGTCTTCCCGTCGCCCCCTTTGCGTTAACCTCGATCATGTCACGTTTCCCCAGGATTCCGGCCGTTTGTGCACAGACTTATCCACAAACGCCGAGTCGCAACCTAAACGTGTGCCCGTTACTTGGACGTTAATTTCCGGGCGCAAGTACAAGACTTGGCTGACTTTCATAAACATGGATGAAGTTGGCGCACGGTCGTCCGAGCCGGTGCGCAACGCCCGCCCTGCTCGTGCCAATGTCAGCAACAGAATCGCATAGCACGAGGGCGCCACCATGAAAGACATCCTGAGCCTGGTTTCCGATCTACGCAGGCCCCGCCTGCTGATCCGCGCCGCGCGCATCGGTGCGCAGGAATACCAGCGCGACCCGCATCTGCATCGCATCCTCGGCTACGGGAACCTGCCCCGGTCAGGCGAGGCGCTGATGCAGCTGCTTGGGATCGAGGGCGATCTGGACGACAAGCGCCGCGCCGGCGACGCCGGCTATTCGGTCAGCCGCCACGTCGAGGTCCTGAGCGCGATGATGGGCGAAGCCAGGCTGCTTCGCTCGGCACCGCGCCCAAGCCCCTGATCGGTCCGAGGACGCTTTTTCAGCTGAACGCGTCCGGTGCGGCGGCTTTCTTGCGCGCGACGTAATCGTTCAATGCATCGTTGATGGCCGGGTCCAGCGCCGGCTGGCGGTACTGGTCCAGCAACTTGCGCACCCGCGCGTTCGCCAGGGTGAGCGTGTCGCGCATGCCGTCCTCGGCCCAAGCCTCGAAGGGCTTGTAATCCAGCAGATCGGACCGCCAGAAGGCGGTCTTGAAATGCGCTTGGGTGTGCGCGCAGCCGAGGTAGTGGCCACCCGGCCCGACCTCGCGCACGGCATCCAGCGCCATGCTCTCCTCGGTCACCTCGATGCCCTGGGCCAGCTTGTGCAACGCGCCGAGCTGGTCCGCGTCCATCACGAACTTCTCGAAGCTCGAGACCAGCCCGCCCTCCAGCCAGCCGCAGGCGTGCAACATGAAGTTCACGCCCGAAAGCAGCCCCATGTTGAGGCTGTTTGACGTCTCGTACGCGGCCTGCGCGTCCGGCAGCTTCGACCCGGTGAAGGCGCCCGCCGAGCGGTACGGCAGGCCCAGCCGCCGCGCGAGCTGCCCCGCGCCATAGGTGATTTGCGCGGCCTCGGGCGTTCCGAAGGTGGGCGCGCCCGAGTTCATGTCGATCGAAGTCACGAAGGCGCCGAAGATGACCGGGGCGCCGGGGCGCACCAACTGCGAATAGGCGATGCCGGCCATCACCTCGGCCAGCACCTGCGTGAGCGTACCCGCCACCGAAACCGGCGCCATCGCGCCGCCGACGACGAAGGGCGACACGATGCACGCCTGGTTCGCCGCGGCGTAGACCTCGAGCGCGCCCATCATCGTGTCGTCGAAGGTGAGCGGCGAGTTGATGTTGATCAGCGACGTCATCACCGTGTTCTCGGCCACGAAGTCGCGGCCGAACAGGATCTCGCACATCTCGACGCTGTCTCGGGCGCGGCTGGGTTCGGTGACCGACCCCATGAAGGGCTTGTCCGACAGCGTCATGTGCGCCAGCAGCATGTCGAGATGGCGCTTGTTGACCGGGATGTCGGTCGGTTCGCACACGGTGCCGCCGGAATGGTGCAGCCACTTCGACATGTAGCCCAGGCGCACGAAGTTGCGGAAATCCTCGATCGTAGCGTAACGGCGCCCGCCGTTCATGTCGTGCACGAACGGCGGGCCGTAGACCGGGGCCAGCACCAGCGACCGGCCGCCGATCTCGACGTTGCGCTCGGGGTTGCGGGCGACCTGGGTGAACCGGGATGGCGCGGTCGCGATGAGCGCCCGCGCGAGGCCGCGGGGCATGCGCACACGTTCGCCGCTGACGTCCGCCCCGGCATCGCGCCACAGCTGCAGCGCGGCGGGATTGTTGACGAAGTTGACGCCGATCTCCTGCAGGATCGTCTCTGCGCCGTGTTCGATCAGGCTCAGCGCCTCGTCGTCGAGAATGTCGAAGTCGGGGATCCTCCGCTCGATGAAGCGCGCGCTTTCGACCGACACGGCGGTGCGCTCGGCACGTCGCGCGGCGCCGCCGCCGGTTCCACGCGTCCGTCTGCGTGCGGTTGCCGCGTCTGCCATGCCGTCATCCCCAAAGTCACGGACGCCCCTTGCGCCCTTTCGAGTCGTTCTATCCCCGTCAGCACAATGGACGTCGATCTTTTCCGGCACCTGCGTGGCAAAACCGACATAAGCGCCGCGTGTCATTCGGACCGTTGCCATTTTCAAGAGCCGTGCCTACAGGAAGGCATGACCGATATGCGCCACGACACCCTTCTCATCATCGACTTCGGCAGCCAGGTGACGCAGCTGATCGCGCGCCGCCTGCGCGAGCTGAACGTCTTCTCGCAGATCATGCCGTACCAGGCCGTGACCATGGAGGAGATCGAGCGCATCGCGCCCAAGGCGATCATCTTCTCGGGCGGCCCGGACAGCGTCACGCGCGACGGAAGCCCGCGCGCCCCGGACGGCGTGTTCGACTACGGTGTGCCGATCCTGGGCATCTGCTACGGGCAACAGGTGATGATGACCCAGCTCGGCGGTCGCGTCGTCTCGGGCGAGGGCACGTCGGAATTCGGCCGAGCCTGGGTCACGCCGGCCGCCAATCTCGACCTGCTGAGCGGCTGGTTCTCGGACGGCGCCGAACAGGTCTGGATGAGCCATGGCGACCACGTGGCGGAACTGGCGCCCGGCTTCGCGGTCTACGGCACCTCGCCCGGCGCGCCTTTCGCGATCACAGCCGATCCGACGCGGCATTTTTATGCGGTACAATTCCACCCCGAGGTGCATCACACCCCGCGCGGGGCAAAATTGTACGAGAATTTCGTCCGGCTAGCGGGTTTCACCGGCGACTGGACCATGGCCAGCTACCGGGACGAGGCGATTGCGCAAATCCGCGAGACCGTAGGCGATGCGAAGGTCATCTGCGGTTTGTCGGGAGGCGTCGACAGCTCGGTCGCCGCGGTCCTGATCCACGAAGCGATCGGCGATCAGCTGACCTGCGTTTTCGTCGACCATGGCCTGCTCAGGCTGAACGAAACCGAAGAAGTCACGCGGATGTTCCGGGATCATTACAATATCCCGCTGATCCACGCCGACGAGAGCGAATTGTTCCTCGGCGCGCTCGAGGGCGTTTCCGACCCCGAGGAAAAACGCAAGACGATCGGCCGCCTGTTCATCGACGTGTTCCAGAAACACGCTGATACAATCGAAGGGGCACAATTCCTCGCTCAGGGCACATTGTACCCGGACGTCATCGAAAGCGTATCGTTTTCCGGCGGCCCCAGCGTCACGATCAAGTCGCATCACAACGTCGGCGGCCTGCCCGACAAGATGGGCCTGAAGCTGGTGGAACCGCTGCGCGCGCTGTTCAAGGACGAGGTTCGCGCTCTGGGACGCGAGCTGGGTCTGCCCGACAGCTTTATCGGCCGTCATCCCTTTCCCGGGCCGGGTCTCGCCATCCGTTGTCCAGGCGAGATCACGCGCGAGAAGCTCGAGATTCTGCGCAAGGCCGACGCGGTCTACATCGACCAGATCCGCAAGCACGGCCTCTACGACGACATCTGGCAGGCCTTCGTCGCAATCCTTCCTGTACGTACAGTGGGCGTCATGGGCGACGGTCGCACCTACGACTTCGCCTGCGCCTTGCGTGCCGTGACCAGCGTCGACGGAATGACGGCGGACTACTATCCGTTCAGCCACGACTTCCTCGGCGAAACCGCCACGCGGATCATCAACGAGGTCCGGGGCATCAACCGCGTGACCTACGACATCACCAGCAAGCCGCCGGGGACGATCGAATGGGAATGATCGACGGGCCAGCTCGCTGAAGCGGCCGGTCCTGAAAGTCGCGAACATTGCCCGCGCCTCATGACCTTCATGCGGATTATGAATTTGCTTGCCAGAACCGCGTGTGAAACACCTGCGCCGACATCCAGGAGAGGCCACCGATGACCGACGCACTGACCAAGGCGCTCGCCAGCCGAGACTGGCTCATGGCCGACGGGGCGACGGGGACGAACCTGTTCAACATGGGCCTCATGTCGGGCGACGCACCGGAATTCTGGAACGAGACGGAGCCCGACAAGATCCGCGCGCTGTATCGCGGCGCGGTCGAGGCCGGATCGGACCTGTTCCTCACGAACTCGTTCGGCGCCAACGCGTCGCGCCTAAAGCTGCACGATTCCGCGCATCGCGCGCATGAACTGTCCCGCCTCGCCGCCGAGATCGGCCGCGAGATCGCCGATGCGGCCGGACGGCCCGTGATCGTCGCCGGCTCGGTCGGCCCGACCGGAGAGATCATGGGCGCGGCCGGCACGCTCAAGCACGAGACTGCCGTGCAGATGTTCGAGGAAACCGCCGCCGGCCTCAAGGAAGGCGGCGCAGACGTGCTGTGGGTCGAGACGATCTCGGCGCCCGAGGAATTCAAGGCCGCGGCCGAAGCTTTCGCCAACGTCGACATGCCCTGGTGCGGCACCATGAGCTTCGACACCGCCGGTCGCACGATGATGGGCCTCACCTCGTCCGACATGGTCGCGATGGTCGAGAGCCTGCCGAACCCGCCGGCCGCCTTTGGCGCGAATTGCGGCGTCGGCGCGTCCGACCTGCTGCGCACCGTGCTCGGCTTTGCAGCGCAGGGCACCGAGCGGCCGATCATCGCGAAAGGCAACGCGGGCATTCCACGCTTCGAGGACGGCCACATTCACTACGATGGCACGCCGGACCTGATGGCGGAGTACGCGCGCCTTGCCCGCGACTCGGGCGCGCGCATCATCGGCGGATGCTGCGGCACGATGCCCGAGCATCTGCGCGCCATGCGCGCGGCACTCGAAAGCCATACGCCCCGTGCGCGGCCGACGCTCGACCACATCGCCGAGGTCCTAGGCGGCTACTCGTCGCCGAGCGACGGCACCGGGGCCGACGATGACGGCTCGCCCCGGCGGGTCCGGCGCGGGCGGCGGCGGGCCTGACGCGGCTTTCGCCATGTCAGAACAACGTCATCTGATCCCCTGCACGGAGCGGCGGCTTGAAAAGGTCGCACCGAAGCGGCGCGGTCGTGCGATCCATCCCCAGCGCCCGCACCGCCCGGTCGAAGCGCTGCCCGATCAACTGCGCGTAGGCGCCTTCTCCGCGCATCCGCCGGTGCCATTGCGGAGAATAATCCTTGCCGCCGTGCATGGCACGCAGGTGACCCATGATCCGCGCCGCGCGGTCGGGGTAGTGTTCCACCAGCCAGTCCTGCCACAGCTGAGAGACTTCGAGCGGCAGGCGCAGCATGATCCAGCTCGCGGCATCGGCCCCGGCCTCGTGGCCCGCCTCGAGGATTCGCTCGATCTCGGGGTCCGTCAGGGCGGGCACGACCGGCGAGATCATCAGCCGCACCGGGACACCGGCCGCGGTCAGGGCCCTGATCGCCGCCAGACGTCGCTCGGGCCGTGGCGCCCGCGGCTCCATCCGGCGCGAGAGGTCCGCGTCCAGCGTCGTCACCGAGATGCCGACACGAGCCAAACCCTGCCGCGCCATATCGGCCAGGATGTCGATGTCACGCTCGACCAGCGCACCCTTCGTCACGACCGCCACGGGATGCCGGAAATCGCGCAGCACCTCCAGGCACACGCGCATGACGCCCCGGTCGCGTTCGATAGGTTGATACGGATCGGTATTTGTACCAATCGCGATCGGCGCCACGCGGTAGCCGGGTCGGCGCAGTTCGGCCTCCAGCACCGCCGGCGCGTCCGGGCGGGCGATCAGGCGGGTCTCGAAATCCAGCCCCGGCGACAGGCCAAGCCAGGCATGCGTCGGCCGCGCGAAGCAATATATGCAGCCATGCTCGCAGCCCCGGTACGGGTTCAGGGTCCGGTCGAAGGGCAAATCCGGCGAGCGCACGTAGTTGATGACCGAGCGAGGACGCTCGACCGATACTTCGGTGCGCAGGGGCGGCAGGTCCTCGTGGAGGTCCCAGCCGTCTGGTTCGGCGACCGGGCGCAGGCGTTCGTAGCGCCCGGCATGCCTGGTGGCGGCACCGCGTCCCTTGCGGCGCGCAGGGTCTATCGACGCGTTCGGGCCCGCGCTTTCGGAATGATCCGGATCCGGGGTTTCGGCTGTCTCGCTCATGACGCGACAATGGAACGGAATAAGAACATTTGCAATGCGCGGCATTTCAAGCCGACAAAGGTCGGTCCGCCCCTCGCGCATGTCGCAATCCGCCAACTGACCGGCGCGTGAAACGCACAAACGTCGCTGAAGCACAGGCGCGCACCGCGCGTGACCCGAAAGGATGCAACCAATGGCCGAAGAAGACGACCTGATCCTCTCCGAACTCGACGACGACGAGCTTGTCCAGCAGATGTTCGACGACCTCTACGACGGCCTCAAGCCCGAGATCGAGGAAGCGGTGAACATCCTGCTCGAGCGCGGCTGGGAGCCTTACGATATCCTGACCAAGGCACTCGTCGGCGGCATGACCATCGTCGGCAACGACTTCCGCGACGGTATCCTCTTCGTCCCCGAGGTGCTGCTGGCCGCAAACGCGATGAAGGGCGGCATGGCGATCCTGAAGCCGCTGCTGGTCGAGACCGGAGCGCCCAAGATGGGCAAAATGGTAATCGGAACGGTCAAGGGCGACATCCACGACATCGGCAAGAACCTCGTGTCGATGATGATGGAAGGCGCCGGGTTCGAGGTCGTCGACCTCGGCATCAACAACCCGGTCGAGAACTACCTCGACACCGCCCGCGCCGAAGAGGCCGACATCGTCGGCATGTCCGCGCTACTGACCACGACCATGCCCTACATGAAGGTGGTGATCGACACGATGGTCGAACAGGGCATCCGCGACGACTATATCGTTCTCGTGGGCGGCGCTCCGCTGAACGAGGAATTCGGCAAGGCGATCGGGGCGGACGCCTATTGCCGCGACGCGGCCGTGGCGGTGGAAACGGCCAAGACGCTGATGGCGCGCAAGCATAACAGGATGAGCGCCGGCTGAGAGCCGCAACGCGCCGCCGATCCAGGGTATCGGTACACGAAAATTTGCCGGCCTGCCGGGACGTTCGCGCTACCGAACCTTTTTCTTTACCCGAATCTGACCCATATTGAGGTTGGAAGGAGGGTCGCATGCCTGTTACATCTATCGCGCTTCTGATCCTTGGCGTCCTCGCGGCGTTGGCCCTGACCGTTTGGGCCCTCTCGGCATGGGGTGTTGCGGCGGTCGTGACGGTGTTGCTGTGCCTCGCTCTGGCGGCCCGCTGGGCGATGGCGCCCATCGGTCATGACGACAGCCATCCCTGACGAGGGCTTTCCCGACGATGCGGCGCTGAGCGCACAAGGCTTGGCGCCCACCGGAGCCGGACGCGTGTTGCTGATCGCCTGCGGAGCGCTGGCGCGCGAGATCGTCGACCTGAAGCGCATGAACGGCTGGGATCACCTCGACCTCGCCTGCCTGCCCGCGATCCTGCACAACCACCCGGATCGAATCCCTAACGCGGTGACGCGCGTCGTGAGCGAAAACCGTGAGCGCTACGACTCGATCTGCGTCGTCTACGCGGATTGCGGAACCGGTGGCACGCTCGAGCGGGTCTGCCGCGAGTTGGGCGTCACCATGATGCGCGGCCCCCATTGTTACGCATTCTTCGAAGGGCTTGATACATTTGCCCACCGCGACGAAATGACGGCCTTCTACCTGACCGACTTTCTGGTCCGCCAGTTCGACGCCTTCGTTTGGCGGCCGCTGGGGCTGGACCGGCACCCCGAGTTGCGCGATGCATATTTCGGCAACTACGACACGCTCGTCTACCTAGCGCAGACCGAGGATGACACGCTGACGGAGAAGGCCGCGGATCATGCGCGCCGTATGGGCCTGAACTTCCAACGCCGTCTCACCGGGTACGGCGATCTTGCCGACACGCTGGAGCGTTGGAGCGCGTCGACCTGAGGGTCAGTCGTCCTGGGTTTCCCGAAGCACGACCGAGATCGGGACAAGGGCGACAGATTGTGCCCGATCCTGCAGCCCCCACAGGACCAATGCGGAGATTGTATCGGCGCGCAGGCGACCCAGCATGACTGTGGCGCCTTCCTGCCGCGCCCGGAACGCGCCTTGGTCGAGGAAGCGGCGGATCACGCGCGCATCCTGTCCCTCTCCGTCGAAATCGCGAAACAGAGTCGTCGAAGGCACCCCATCGCGCGCGGCGATCTGCTGCGCCGTATTCAAACCGTTGGGCGTGCTGACGAGGCCATGCCCGCTTGCCGACAGGAAGCTCGCCACCTGTTCGGCGAGATCGTTGCCTGCTTGCAGACCGCCATCCGGCGCCTCGAGAATGGCAACCGCCTGCGGCACCGCATCGAGCGCGCCTGCCAGCGTCACCTCGACATCCTGGGGCGACGCGCCGTCGGGCAGATCCGCCAGTGCCAGCACCTCGAACCCGAGGTCGCGATAGGCCTGGGCCGCCCGTGCCGCGTTCGGATGCGAGGGGTCGATGGCGAAACTGACCGGGAAGGGAAAGGCCTGCAACGCGTCGGGCCCCAGCGGCCCGCGCCCGTCGTCGATCAGCAGCACCGCCATCAGCGGCATCTCGTCCGCGACCTCTGCCTCGGCGGCATTGCTCACCAGCGGCGAGACCACCGCTGCGACATCGGCCTCACCGTCGTCGATCCGCGGAAGCCGCGAGGCGGAAGCACTTTGACTCCGATCGGCCAAGACGGTGGCGGGCTCTCCGATGGATGGCCTGTCGGCCACCGCCGGAGCTGCGTCTTCGTCCTCGATAATTTCGATTTGCCCTGGTGAGTTGTCCTCCGCGCCGTCGGGCGAGACCTCCCTGTTCTGTAAGGGCGGTTCTGTTTCAGGCTGCACCGCCAGCGGGCTCTCGATGGTCGGCACAGGTAGGGCTGGTGGTTGTGCGGGCGTCTCGTTCGGCTGGACCGGGTTCGAACCCGGGGTCTGGGCCTGGCCTAGCGACCGTTCGGGACCGTCTTCGGTCTCTGCGTTGATGGCCGGCAGTATTGGCGTGTCCGCCAGCGCTTGCGGCAGGGCAGACGGCGCGGTGTCGGCCTCGGGCGTAGCTGGCGGTTGTGATTCGACCGATGCCGGACGCTCGCGCGTCTCGGCCTCCGGCAGAGCCTGGCTCGACGCATCGGGCGGCGGGGCGCCGTCGTCAGGCTGTGGCAGGCGACCAGGCTGATCGGCAGTGGGCGTTGAAGTGTTCGCGTCGTCGGCTGCACCTTCGGCCGCATCAGGCTTTGGCACGTCATCGCCAATTGCTTCGCTTTCGGATTCCGATGAGGTCACAGCGGAGTTTCCGGCGGCTCCATCCGCGACAGCACTTTCGGGCTCGTCCTCAACCGCGATGTCGACACCCCCGGAGATCGTACCTTCATCGGGCGTCTTGGATTGTACCGAGCTTTCGCCTGCCCGATCCGGCACCGGCAGCCGCGTGCTGCCAGGCAGGCCCACGATCAGCGACGCCGCGCCCGCCACGAGCGCCACGACGACGCTCCCTCCGATCACGCCTGCGATGAAACCGCGTACCATTCTGCCCCCGTTCCGGT
>NZ_JBELMH010000020.1:29722-33552 GCF_042096055.1 Citreimonas sp.
CTCCCTCCGATCACGCCTGCGATGAAACCGCGTACCATTCTGCCCCCGTTCCGGTGGATTCTCCGTCTGGGCGGGCTTGTACCGCAACCGTGTCGATCCGTCAGTGCGCAACGGCCCTGCCCGACCCGGCCTTGACGACGCGGGGCCCGCCTGCGCATGTATACCCTGGCGGGCAAAGCCGCCGCCAGCCCCGACACAGCGGTTTTTGCATGCTTCTTCTGATCGATAACTACGACAGCTTCACATACAATCTGGTGCACCTGATCGGCTCGACCGGCACCGACGTCGTGGTGCGGCGGAACGATGCGGTCTCTGTCGACGAGGCGATGGCGATGGCGCCCGCCGGCATCGTGCTCAGCCCCGGCCCCTGCGATCCGGATCGTGCCGGTATCTGCCTCGACCTCACCCGCGCGGCGGCTGAGACCGGTACACCGCTTCTCGGCGTGTGCCTCGGCCATCAGACGATCGGACAGGCCTTTGGTGGTACGGTCGTGCGCCACGACGAAATCGTGCACGGCAAGGCCGGTGAGATGCACCACGACGGCGCGGGCGTTTTTGCCGGACTGCCCTCGCCGTTCTCGGCCACGCGCTATCACAGCCTGGTGGTTCGGCGTGCCGACCTGCCGGACTGCCTGACCGTAACGGCAGCGCTGGAGGATGGCACGATCATGGGTCTGCAGCACCGCGACCTGCCGATCCACGGCGTTCAGTTCCACCCGGAATCCATCGCCTCCGCCCACGGCAGGGCGCTGGTGGGCAATTTCCTGTCCCTGGCCGGCCTACAAGTCGACGCGGCGGCATGAGCGACGACCTCAGACCGTTGATCGGCCTTGCCGCCGATCGTCCGCTGACGCGCGCCGAGGCCGAAAAGGCGTTCACCATCCTATTCGAGGGGCGCGCGACGCCCGCGCAGATCGGCGGCCTGCTGATGGCGCTGCGCACGCGCGGCGAGACGGTCGACGAATATGCCGCCGCCGCCGCCGTTATGCGCGCCAAGTGCAAGCGCGTGCGCGGCCCGATCGGCGCGATCGACATCGTCGGCACGGGCGGCGACGGCAAGGGCACGCTCAACATCTCGACCGCGACGGCCTTCGTGGTCGCCGGGGCCGGCGTTCCGGTGGCGAAGCACGGCAACCGCAACCTGTCGTCCAAATCCGGTGCCGCCGATGCGCTGGCACAGATGGGCATCGACGTGATGATCGACGCGCCGAAGGTCGAGAAGGCGCTGGCCGCCTGCGGAATCGCCTTCATGATGGCGCCGATGCACCACCCGGCCATGGCCCATGTGGGCCCCGTGCGGACAGAACTCGGCACGCGCACGATCTTCAACATCCTCGGCCCGCTGACCAACCCGGCCGGGGTCAAGCGGCAGCTCACCGGCGCCTTCACCCGCGACCTGATCCACCCGATGGCCGAGGTCCTGCGCGCACTCGGGTCCGAACGCGCTTGGCTTGTGCACGGGTCTGACGGCACCGACGAACTGACCATCACCGGCACAAGCTGGGTCGCGGCGCTCGACGAAGACGGCACGATCCGCGAGGCCGAGATCCACCCCGAGGACGCCGCCCTGCCCGTCCATCCGTTCGAGGCGATCCTGGGCGGCACGCCCGCCGAGAACGCCGGCGCCTTCCGCGCGCTGCTGGCCGGCGAGGCGTCGGCCTATCGCGACGCGGTACTGCTGAACGCGGCCGCGGCGCTTGTCGTCGCCGGCAAGGTCGACAGCCTTCCCGACGGGGCGGCGTTGGCGCGGGAAAGCATCGACAGCGGAGCCGCGCTGGCCAAGGTCGAAGCGCTGGCGCGGGCCACGCACGCCGCCTGATGGCCGGACCCTCAGACGACCTGGCATACGGTGTCCTTTCGCCCCCGGACGGGTGGCGGCACCTGCCCTTTTTCGCACAGAACTGGCCGGTCCTGCGCCAGAACCTGAGGTCCGACCCGCGCCAGATCCTGCCGCCCGCGCACCAGGTCTTCGACGCGTTCATGCGCAATACGCCCGAAACCGTGCGGGTCGTGATCCTGGGGCAGGACCCCTACCCGACGCCCGGCCATGCCCACGGCCACGCCTTCTCGGTCGAACCGGACGTCAGCCCACCGCGGTCGCTGGCGAACATCTTCGCCGAGATGCAGGACGACCTCGGGGCGCGGCCGCGGACCGGCGACCTGCGCCACTGGGCCGATCAGGGCGTCCTGCTGCTCAACACCGCGCTGACGGTGCCGGCGGGTCAGGCCGGCGGGCACGCGCGGCTGGGCTGGGCGCCTTTGACGGCCGACGTGTTGCAGACGCTCTCCGACAAGCCGCGCGCCTTCGTGCTGTGGGGCCGGCCCGCGCAGGCGCAGGGCCGACACATCCACGGCGATGGCCACCTTGTCCTGCAAAGCGCCCATCCCTCACCGCTCTCGGCACGCCGCGGGTTTTTCGGGTCACGCCCCTTTTCCCGCGTCAACGAGTGGCTTAAAGCCAGAGGGGACACGCCAATCGACTGGACGGGGCAATGACCGGGACCATCCTCGACAAGATCAAGGCTTACAAACTCGACGAGATCGCCGCTGCGAAAACCGCGCGTCCGCTGGCCGAGGTCGAGGCTGAAGCGAAACGGACCGGTCCCGTGCGCGGCTTCGCCGAAGCGCTGCGTAAGGCCACGAAGACCGGCTACGGGCTGATCGCCGAAATCAAGAAGGCGTCGCCGTCCAAGGGCCTGATCCGCGCCGACTTCGACCCGAGCACGCTCGCCCGGGCCTACGAAGCAGGCGGCGCGGCGTGCCTTTCGGTTCTGACCGACGGGCCGTCGTTCCAGGGCGACAAGACGTTCCTGCGCGCGGCCCGCGACGCGACCGCTCTGCCCGCGCTGCGCAAGGACTTCATGTACGACCCGTACCAGGTGCCCGAGGCGCGCGCGCTCGGCGCGGATTGTATCCTTATCATCATGGCGAGCGTATCGGACACCCAGGCGGCCGAGCTCGAAGCTTGCGCGACCGAATGGGGCATGGACGCCCTGATCGAGGTCCATGACCGCGACGAACTCGACCGTGCACTAAGGCTTGAATCCCCGCTGATCGGCATAAACAATCGCAATCTCAACACGTTCGAGACGTCTCTTGATGTCACCAGAGCCTTGGCGAAAGGTGTCTCGGACGATCGGCTGCTGGTCTCCGAGTCCGGGCTGCGCACGCCTGAGGACCTTGCGGACATGGCGGCACACGGCGCGCGCGCCTTTCTGATCGGCGAAAGCCTGATGCGGCAGGCCGATGTCGAGCAGGCGACCCGTACATTGCTTCGCGATCCGGTACCCGCATGAGCGGCTTGACACATTTCGACGAAAGCGGCGCCGCGCACATGGTCGACGTCTCGGAGAAGGCCGTGACCGCCCGGGTCGCGCAGGCCGAAGGCCGCATCGTGATGAACGCCGAGACGCTGGAGCGGATCACCGAGGGCACCGCGAGCAAAGGCGACGTGATCGGCGTCGCGCGGCTGGCGGGCATCATGGGCTGCAAGAAGACGCCCGAGCTGATCCCGCTATGCCATCCCCTGCCGCTCAGCAAGGTCGGCATCGAGTTGCACGCCGACCCCGCGCTGCCAGGCGTCCGGATCGTGGCGACGGTCAAGACCACCGGACAGACCGGCGTCGAGATGGAGGCGCTGACCGCCGTGTCCGTCGCCGCGCTGACCGTCTACGACATGGTGAAGGCCGTCGACAAGACCATGCGCATCGAGGGCATCCGCGTGATCCTGAAGGACGGCGGCAAGTCCGGGCGGTACGAGGCCGGAACCGGCGAGGCGGAATGATCTCGGTCGCGCAGGCGCTCGACACGCTCTTCGCGCTTGTCCCGCC
>NZ_JBELMH010000020.1:33652-39840 GCF_042096055.1 Citreimonas sp.
CGCGACGGCGACCGGATCACGCCCGGCGACAAGCTCGACACCGGCGACAACATCCGCCCTGCCGGCAACGACTTTCGCGCCGGCAGCGGCCTGCCCTACCCGCGCGTGCTGGCCAGCGCAGACATTGCGCTGCTCGCCGCCATGAACGTGGCAAAAGTGCCGGTCGCGCGGCGGCCGCGCGTCGCGCTGATCGCCACGGGAAACGAGCTCGTGATGCCCGGCGAGAGGCCCGGTCCTGACCAGATCGTCGCGTCGAACACATTCGGGCTGCACGCCTTGCTGCGCGACCTCGGGGCCGAGCCGCGCCTGCTGCCGATCGCGCGCGACACGACCGCGTCGCTGACAACCGTGCTCGGCATGATCGACGACGCCGACCTGATCGTGACCGTCGGGGGCGCATCGGTGGGCGACCATGACCTGGTGGCGCCTGTCGCCGCCACGCTCGGCATGCAGCGCGCGTTCCACAGGGTCGCCATGCGGCCGGGCAAGCCCCTGATGAGCGGCAGGCTTGGCGACGCAGTGATGATCGGCCTGCCGGGCAACCCGGTCTCGGCCATGGTCTGCGGCCACGTCTTCGTAGGTCCAGTGGTACGCGCGATGCTGGGACTGCCGCCACAGGCGGTACCGCGCCGGCAGGGCGTGCTTGCCCATGACCTCGCCGCCAACGGGCCGCGCGAGCACTACATGCGGGCCAAGCATACGCCCGACGGCTTGACGGTGTTCGAGCGCCAGGATTCCAGCCTGCTGCACGTGTTGAGCGCGGCCGACGCCCTGGTCGTGCGCCCGGTACGCGACGGCGCCCGCGCCGCCGGTGAGACCGTCGATTACATCCCGTTGTAGGCACGGAGGCCCGTGTTGACACAAAACAGGAACATCGGTAGAACAAAATAAAATTGCCGGAGGGGCACAGATGTTGACCAGGAAGCAGCTCGACCTGCTCGAATTCATCAACCGGCGCGTCGCGCGCGATGGCGTGCCCCCGAGCTTCGACGAGATGAAGGATGCGCTGGACCTGCGCTCCAAGTCCGGCATCCACCGCCTGATCACCGCCCTGGAAGAGCGTGGCTTCATCCGCAGGCTGGCGCACCGCGCCCGTGCGATCGAGATCGTGAAGCTACCCGAAAGCCTCGGCGGGGCGCCCGCCGGCACGCCGCGCGTGATCGACGGCGGGTTGTCGCAGACCGAGAGCCGCGAGACCCGGTCGAACGGCGCGGTCCAGGAACTGCCCCTGCTGGGACGCATCGCCGCCGGCCGCCCGATCGAGGCGATCGACGACGCCCCCGCAGGCATCGGGGTGCCGGGGCACATGATCTCGACCCGCGCGCGGCATTACGCGCTCGAGGTGCGCGGCGATTCGATGATTGACGCAGGCATCAACGACGGGGATGTGGTCATCATCCGCGAGACGGCCCATGCCGACGACGGCGAGATCGTCGTGGCGCAGGTCGACGGCTACGAGGCGACGCTGAAGCGCATCCGCCATTCCGGTGACATGGTGATCCTCGAAGCCGCCAATCCGGCTTACGAGGCGCGGGTTCTTTCTGCAGGCTCGGTCAGCGTGCAGGGTCGGCTCGTGGGACTGATCCGGACGTACTGAGCCACGCGATTACCCCTGGCGCGGGTTCGGGGCTGGCGCCGTGCCACAGCCGGCGCCCGCTTCGGTCGCGATCCGTCACCACGCGGATGCCGTCCTCGGCCTGCCAGAGGGCGACCGAGCCGCTCTGCTTCAGCGTCGTGGGGTGGAACAGCCGGCAATCGCCCGTGACCGGATCACCATCGCTTTGCACGACGATCTGCCCGGGCGTGCAACGCCCGAAGGCCTCGGCGGCGCGCTTGCCCTGCAGGTGCACGATCTCGACCGTTCCGAACGGATGGCGCGCGATCCGATCCTCGACCGGCTCTGACCAGCGGCGGGCCGATGCCTCATGCCCCGCCATGTCGCCGTCGTTTTCCAGCCAGACATCCGCGATGAAGCCGCCGCCTGTTTCCCGCGACAGCGCGCGCCCCTCCGGACCCATGATCCCCACGAGGCCTCCGTCGTCGGCGATCAGCACGTGCGGGCGTTCGGCCACGCTCCACAAGGCCGCGGCGACGACGATCGGCAGGGCGCCGGCCAGGCGCAACGGGCCGCGCAACAGGCACAGCATCAGCCCCCCGCGGCGATCAGCGGCAGCACCCACGGCCCCGGAGACACTACCGGGCGGACCGCGCCGTCCCATTGTGCGACGCTGCGCGCGACCCACAGGATCCAGTCGAGCCCGAGGCCCATCACGTGCAGCGCGATCCAGTCGAGCCCGAACGGCATCAACAGCGCCGACGCCACCGCCGCAGGAACCACGACCAGGCCCATCACGGGCACGCTCACCAGGTTCGCCAGAAGGCCGTAATGCGCCACCGTGTTGAAATGCGCCATGCCGATCGGCGCCGTCGCCAGCCCCGCGATCGCGGAGGATACGACCAGCGACAGCACCGGCGCGACCCAGCGGGGCAAGGGCTTTTCCCGCTGGCGGTTCAGCCGGCTGACCTGCTCGAACGTGGCCACCAGCGCGGTCGTTGCGGCGAAGGACATCTGGAAGCCCGGCCCCGTCAGCGCCTCGGGGCGCAGGGCCAGCACGATCAGCGCCGCCAAGGCGACGCTGCGCAGGCTCAGCGCCCGCCGGTCGAGCATCACCGCCACCAACGCAACCGCCGCCATGACGTAGGCGCGTTCGGTCGCCACGTTCCCGCCAGAGAGGGCGAGGTAGCCGGTGGCCGCGACCAGCGCACCGAAGGCGGCGACGCGCTTGGCCGCGGCACGGTGGCGGGTCAGCGGCAGCGCGACGAGACCCAGCCGCAACGCGCCGAAGACGAAGCCGGCGAGCAAGCCCATGTGCAGGCCGGAGATGGCCAGCAGGTGCGCGAGGTTCGTGTCGCGCAGATCCTGCAGCGTCGCCTGCCCCATGGCGCTCCGGTCGCCGGTGGTCACGGCCGCGGCGAAGGCGCCGGTTTCTCCGGGCAGGACGGCGCGCATGCGCTCGGACAACCACATCCGGGCCTTGAAGACGTGCTGACCCTCGCCGGCCGGTGCGAGCAGCAGCATCGGCGTTCGCGTGTACCCGACGGCACCCAATTCGAGGAACCAGGCGTGCCGGCGGAAGTCGAAGCCGCCCGGTTCGACCGCGCCCCCCGGCGCTCCCAGATGCCCGGTCAGGATCACGGTCGCACCCGGCGCCGCCGTGGCATAACCCTGTTCGTTATGCAACGAAACACGTACGCGCGCCGGCGTTTCGTCCGGCGCCATGCGCGCAAGCACCACGCGGTCCAGCGTTAGACGCACCGCGTCCGAGGCCGACCGGTCGATGTCGACCACACGCCCTTCGACCGGGCCGTAGTAGCGAAAATCCACGATCGGCCCCGCAACCCCGTGGCTGCGCGCGCCGGCCAGGCCGAACCCCAGCGCGACCAGACCGACCGCCACCACCGGGACGCGCGCCCACTCGGGCAGCGGACCGATGGCGAGGCCCGCCAGCACCGTCAGGCCCAACCCGACAAGCCCCGCGGCCCAGAGGACGCTGATCGCTGGTTCGACAATAAGCGAGAAATACAGGCCGATTCCGCAGGCAAGGCACACCGGCACCCAGGGAAACAGGTGACCGCGCTGCCGCGCCAAGGCAGCCGCGATCGGGCCTGACGGACGTGCCATTGCTTGCCCCTGCGCGCTTGCGTGGTTAAGGAACCGGCAACATCTGGCACAATCTTCTTTCCATAGGGTTAACCATGTCCACAGGTCCGGTCGTCACGCGCTTCGCCCCATCGCCCACCGGCTTCCTGCACATCGGGGGCGCGCGGACGGCGCTGTTCAACTGGCTGTTCGCCCGTGGCCGCGGGGGCAAGTTCCTGCTGCGCATCGAAGATACCGACCGCGCGCGTTCGACCCCGCAGGCGACGCAGGCGATCCTCGACGGGCTTTCGTGGCTGGGCCTCGACCATGACGGCGACGTGGTCAGCCAGGCCGAGCGTGCCGGACGCCACGCCGAGGTCGCGCACGCCCTCCTGGAAAAGGGGGCGGCCTACAAGTGCTTCACGACGCAGGAGGAGATCGAGGCGTTCCGCGAGGCAGCGCGGGCCGAAGGACGCTCGACCCTGTTCACCAGCCCGTGGCGAGACGCCGATCCCGCCACGCATCCCGACGCCCCGTACGTGATCCGTCTGAAGACCCCGACCGAGGGCGAGACGGTAATACGCGACCGGGTGCAGGGCGACGTCCGCATCGGCAACGACAACCTCGACGACATGGTGTTGCTGCGCTCGGACGGCACGCCGGTCTACATGCTCGCCGTGGTGGTGGACGACCACGACATGGGCGTCACGCACGTGATCCGCGGCGACGACCACCTCAACAATGCCGCGCGACAGATGGGCATCTACCACGCCATGGGCTGGGACGTGCCGGTCTGGGCGCATATCCCGCTGATCCACGGCCCTGACGGCAAGAAGCTGTCGAAACGCCACGGCGCGCTCGGCGTCGACGAGTACCAGAAAATGGGCTACCCCGCGCCCGGCATGCGCAACTACCTCGCGAGGCTGGGCTGGAGCCACGGCGACGACGAGTTCTTCTCGGACGCGCAGGCGCAGGAATGGTTCGACCTCGACGGGATCGGCCGCAGCCCCGCGCGCTTCGACTTCAAGAAACTCGACAATCTCTCGGGCCAGCACATTGCCGTCATGGACGATGCTGCGCTGCTGCATGAAATCGAGGCTTTTCTTGCCGCGACGGGCCAGTTGGCCTTGACCGAGGCACAACGGGAAGGGCTTTCCAAGGCCATGTATTGCCTGAAAGATCGTGCGAAAACCTACCCGGAACTGCTTGAAAAAGCCCATTTCGTGCTGGAATCGCCGCCGATTGTACCGGACGAGAAGGCCGCCAAGGCGCTCGACCCAGTATCCCGTGGTATACTGGGCGCATTGACGCCGCAGCTGCAAAATGCTAGCTGGAGCCGGGACGATCTGGAGGCGGTGATGAACCGGTTCGCGCAGGATCGGGGGACGACGTTCGGCAAGCTGGCCGGTCCGCTCCGGGCCGCTCTCGCCGGCCGCGCCGTGACCCCAAGCGTATTCGACATGATGCTCGTTCTGGGCCGGGAAGAAAGCCTTGCTCGGCTCACCCGCGCCGCGGCCGACGCCGAGGCTTGATCCCGGCACCCGGTCTAGTGATATTCCAATCGCGCGGGCCTCGGGTGGCCCCGCCCCACCGCAAGAGAAGGGACGCCGCATGGCCGATAGCCCCAAGACCGCAACGCTGACCATCGACGGACAGTCCTTCGAACTGCCGATCCATTCGCCCACCGCGGGCCCCGACGTGATCGACATCCGCAAGCTCTACGCGCAGGCGGGCGTCTTCACCTACGATCCCGGCTTCACCTCGACGGCAAGCTGCGACAGCACGATCACCTTCATCGACGGCGACAAGGGTGAGTTGCTGCACCGCGGCTACCCGATCGACCAGCTGGCGGCGAAATCGCACTACCTCGAGGTCTGCTACCTTCTGCTCTACGGCTCGCTGCCCTCGGCGCAGCAGCTCGAGGAGTTCGAGAACACGATCACGCATCACACGATGATCCACGAGCAGATGCACAATTTCTTCCGGGGCTTCCGGCGGGACGCGCATCCGATGGCGATCATGGTGGGTGTCGTGGGCGCGATGGCCGCGTTCTACCACGACAGCACCGACATCAGCTCTCCGCGCGAGCGCGAGATCGCAAGCCACCGCCTGATCGCCAAGATGCCGACGATCGCCGCGATGGCCTACAAGTACTCGATCGGCCAGCCCTTCGTGTATCCGCGCAACGATCTCGACTACGCGGCGAACTTCCTGCACATGTGCTTCGCCGTGCCGGCCGAGCAGTACAACATCGACCCGATCCTGGCCCGCGCGATGGACCGGATCTTCACGCTGCACGCGGACCACGAACAGAACGCGTCGACCTCGACCGTGCGGCTGGCCTCTTCCTCGGGCGCGAACCCGTTCGCCTGCATCGCGGCCGGCATCGCCTGCCTCTGGGGCCCGGCGCATGGCGGCGCCAACCAGGCCTGCCTCGAGATGTTGAAGGAAATCGGTTCGCCCGACCGCATCCCCGAGTACATCGCACGGGCGAAGGACAAGAACGATCCGTTCCGCCTGATGGGCTTCGGCCACCGGGTCTACAAGA
>NZ_JBELMH010000021.1:0-37117 GCF_042096055.1 Citreimonas sp.
GACGGCGATTACGGCACGGTGCTCAACCGCTTCCTGATCCAGGCGGCGATCGGCTATCCGCTGACCGTGCACGGCACCGGCGGGCAGACTCGCGCCTTCATCCACATCCGCGACAGCGTGCGCTGCATCGAGCTGGCGCTGAACAGCCCGCCCGCCAAGGGCGACCGGGTCGAGATCTTCAACCAGATGACCGAGACCCACCGCGTCCGCGACCTGGCCGAGATGGTCGCCGGGCTGACCGACGCCAAGGTCGCCTACCTGCCCAACCCGCGCAAGGAAGCGCCCGAGAACGACCTGATCGTCGAGAACGCCAAGTTCCTGGCGCTGGGGCTCGAGCCGACGACGCTTCAGGCCGGGCTGCTCGACGAGGTGGTCGAGATCGCGCGCAAGTACAAGCACCGCATCGACCGCAGCCGCGTGCCGGCGGTGTCCGGCTGGACCCGCGAGCTCAGCGCCTCGGTCGAGCGTGACCCCGAGGGCAAGCGGCTGAAATCGGTGTCATGACCGACGGCCTGCGCCCCGAAAGCCCGGCGCGCGGCGAACGCGCCTACGTCACGCTGGTGACCAACGCCGATTTCGCGCGCGGCGCGGCGGCCCTGCTGCGCTCGCTGGCGCTGACGGGCACGACGGCCGACCGCGTGGTGCTGCACACCGCGGCCGTGCCCGCAGCCTCGCTGGACACGCTGCGCGCCCGCGGCGCGCGGCTGGTCGAGGTCGACCTGCTGCCCACGTCGCGCGCCTTCGCGCAGGCCCACGCCCGCGAGGCTCTGCACCGCGCGGCGCCCTTCACGAAGGGCGACAAGCCGCCGTTCCACACGCCGCTCGACAATTTCGCCAAGCTGCGGCTGTGGCAGCTCGACTACGACCGCGTCGTGTTCCTCGACGCCGACACGCTGGTGCTGCGGAACATCGACCGGCTGTTCGACTACCCCGAGTTCTCGGCGGCGCCGAACGTCTACGAAAGCCTCGGCGATTTCCACCGGCTGAACTCGGGCGTCTTCACCGCGCGGCCCGACGCGGGCACCTTCGCCACGATGCTCGACCGGCTCGACGCGCCGGGCGCGTTCTGGCGGCGCACCGACCAGACCTTCCTGCAGGACTTCTTTCCCGACTGGCACGGGCTGCCGGTCTTCGACAACCTGCTGCAATACGTCTGGATGAACATGCCCGCGCTCTGGAGCTGGGCGCAGGTCCGCGTGCTGCACTTCCAGTACGAAAAGCCCTGGCAGGACCCGCACCCCAAGGCGCAGGCGCTGGCGCCGCTGATCGCGCTCTGGCACGCGTTCGAGGGCGACGGCCCTGTGCCCGCGCTGGGCGATCTGCCCGGACCCGAGGCCGCCGCCCAGCCCCGCGCCGTATGACCACCGTCGGCGTCACCGGCGCGACCGGTCAGGTCGGCCACTGGATCGCGACGCATCTTCTGGATCGGGGGTACGGGGTGGTGACGCTGGGCCGCGCGCCGTCGCGCCTGCCCGCGCCCCACCGCGCCTACGCGCTGGGCGATCCCGCGCCGGACCTGTCGGGCATCGACGCGCTGGTGCACGCCGCCTTTTCCCACGTCCCCGGCCGCTACCGCGGCGGCGAGGGCGACGACCCCGACGGCTTTCTCCGGCTGAACCGCGACGGAACGCTGCGCCTGTTCGACGCCGCCCGCGCGCAGGGCGTGGCCCGCGTGCTGTTCCTGTCCTCGCGCGCGGTATACGGCGGCTGGCCGCCCGGCACGCCGCTGGACGAGGCGCTGCCGCCACGGCCCGACACGCTCTATGGCGACGCGAAATTCGAAGCCGAGCAGGCGCTTGCCGCGCTGGACGGGGTCGAGGGGACAAGCCTGCGGGCGACAGGCATCTACGGCCCGCCGATCCCCGGCCTGCCGCACAAGTGGGACGCGCTGCTCGACGCTTTCCACGAAGGCGCGCCGATCGCGCCCCGCGCAGGCACCGAGCTGCACGCGGACGACCTCGCGGCCGCCGTCGCGCTTCTGCTTGGCCTTCCCGCCGACAGGCTGCCGGAAACGGTCTGCCTGTCCGACATCCTCCTCGACCGCCGCGCGCTGCTGACGCGCTACGCCGCGATCACCGGCCTTGATGGTGTGCTGCCCGAGGCCGCCGAAACCATCCCCAACGCGATGCGGACCGACAGGATCGAGGCGCTGGGCTGGCGGCCGCGCGGCTGGAGCGGGCTCGACCCCGTCCTGCGCGCGCTGGCCGAAGCGCGCACCGGTCCTCGGTAGGCCATTTCAGCGCAGCCACTCCACCAGGACCTGCGACATCTGCGGGACCGCCGCGACCACGGTGATGCCGACCAGGCTCGCGATCAGGAAGGGCAGGGTGCCGCGCGCCACCCGCTCGATACTCAGCTTCGTGACGTTCGCCGCGACGTAGAGGTTGATCCCCACCGGTGGCGTGATCAGCCCGATGGCCAGGTTGACCATCACCAGCACGCCGAACCACACCGGGTCCCAGCCCATCTCGCGCGCCACCGGCAGGAAGATCGGCAGCGCGATGAACATCACCGTCACCGGGTCCATGAACATGCCCGCGACCAGCAGGATGACCATGACGATCAGCAGGATCACCCAGCCGTCGTCGCTCAGCTCGAGCAGGGCGGTGGAGTAGCTGCCGACGAGGTCGTCGATCGTGACCACCCAGCCGAACAGGCTGGCATAGGCCACGATCAGCATCACCACGGCCGACGACGCCGCCGCCGAGCCGAGCGCGTCGTAGAGGCGCTGCAGCGTCAGCGTCCGGTAGGCCAGCGCGCCCACTAGCAGCGCGTAGACCGTGGCGACGATGGCCGCCTCGGTCGGCGTGAAGATGCCCGAATAGATGCCGCCCAGGATGACGACCGGCGTCATCAGCCCCCAGAAGCTTTCGCGGAACGACCGCCACAGCGCCACGCGCCGCGGCGTCGCCGCATACGGGTCGGGGCTCAGCGCGCCGAGCGCCGAACTGCCGGCCGCGACCGGCCGCCGGCGCGCCAGCGGCAGCACCGCCACCATCGTCAGCGCCATGAAGACGCCCGGAATGATCGCCGCGATGAACAGCTGCGAGATCGACGTCTCGGCGATCACGCCGTAGATCACCAGCCCGATCGACGGCGGGATGACGATCGAGAACGCCGCCCCCGTGACCACCAGCCCGGCGGCGAAGGCGCGGTCATAGCCGTCCTCCTCCATCCCCTTGATGATCATCGGACCGATCGCGGCGACGGATGCGGGCCCCGAGCCGCTGACCGCACCCCAGAACAGGCACACCACCGTGCCCACCATGCCCATGCCGCCGGGCAATCCGCCCACGGCGACGCGGAAGAAGCGGATCATGCGCTCGGCGATGCCGAGGCTGCCCATCAGCGTGCCCGCCAGGATGAAGAACGGGATCGCCAGAAGCGAGAACTTGGTGATCCCCGTGGCGATCAGGTCGCCCGCCAGCTCCAGCCCGAAGCCGATCTTCCACATCGCGTACAGCGCCGACAGCCCCAGCGCGAAGGCGACCGGCACGCGCACCGCCATCAGCAGGAAGAACACGACGATCATCTGCGTGCCCGCTCCGGTGATGCCGATCGCCTCAAACATGGTCGATCCGCGCGTCGGGCCCGGCGTGCAGGACTTCGCTTGCGTGCTGCAGGTAGCGCACGATGATCAGCGCGAAGCCGAAGGGCAGGGCGGCCTGGTAGTACCACGCCGGCAGGCCCAGCCCGTAGGACCGCATGCCCGCGCGCTTGATGTTCATCATCGCCTCCCACGAGAACCACGCCGACATCGCCAGCAGCGCCACGGACAGCAGGATCGACAGCAGCAGGACCGGCCGCCACAGCACGCGCGGCAGCAGGTCGTGCACCATCGTCACGGCCAGGTGCTCGCCCCGCCGGGCGGCGATGGCGGCGCCGAAGACGGTCAGCAGCAGGAAGCCGTTGACCAGCAGTTCCTCGCTCGCGGCAAAGGACAGATCGGTGCCGTAGCGGATCACCACGTTGGTGAAGCCCAGCAGCGTCATCGACAGGAACAGGATCGCGCAGACGATCTTCTCGAAGTCGCGCAGCAGCAAGCGTAGCATCGTCCCGTCCCCCCGCAAGAAAAAGCCCGTGGTCCCGGCCGGGACCACGGGCGTCGGTGTCGCGCCTTACTTCGTGGCGACGATGGCGTCCTGGAAAGCGCCGACGATCTCGGGGCCGACGCGCTCGGCCCACTTGTCGAAGGCGGGCTGCGTCGCCTCGCGGAAGGCGGCGAGCTCTTCGGCGGTCGGCTCGTAGACCTGCATGCCCTTCTCGCGCAGGAAGTCGATGCCCTCGGCCGTGCCCTGGCGGGTGATCTCGCGCTGGTAGGCCATCGCCTCCTGCGCGGTCTCGCGCAGCGTGGCCTGCGTCTCGGCGTCGTAGCTGTCCCACTTCTCCTTCGAGATGCCGAGGAAGATCGGGTCGTAGGAATAGTGCCAGGCGGTCAGGTAATCCTGCACCTCGTAGACCTGCTGCGGGATGATCACCGCGCCGATCGGGTTCTCCTGCCCGTCGACCACGCCCTGCTGCAGCGCCGACATGGTCTCGCCCCACTGCATCTGCTGCGGGTTGGCGCCCAGCTCGTTCATCACGTCGATGTACATCGGGCCCGCGACGCGCATGTTGAGGCCGCGCATGTCCTCGGGGCTGCGGATCTCGCGGGTGTTGTTGGTCACCTCGCGAAAGCCGTTCTCGCCCCAGGCCAGCACGACGATCCCGCGGTCGAGCAGGATCTCCGACAGCATCTCGCCCGGTGCGCCTTGGGTGGTCGCGTCGACCTCGTCGTAGTTGCCGTAGAGGTAGGGCAGCGAGAACACGGCCATTTCCGGCACCAGCGGCGTCACGTTGATCGCCGAGGTCACCACCAGGTCCAGCGCGCCGCGGCCGACCATCTCTGCCTGGCGCATCTGGTCGCCGCCCGACAGCTGCGCGTTGGGGAACACCCGCACGGTGATCGCGTCGTCGGTGCGTTCGGCGATCAGTTCGGCGAAGCGCTCGGCGCCCTGGTGCCAGGTCGTCGTGTCACCGGTGTTGTGCGACAGGCGCAGCGTCTCGGCCGATGCCGCGCCGAGCCCGAGCGTGACCGCCAGGCCCGCCGCCAGCGCGGTGCCCGTGATGCGTGAAAAAGCCATTGTCCTTCCTCCTCCTGGACCGGTTCGGGCTGACATGCCCGACCGTTTCGATATTTTCCAAATAGTGGACCTTGCGGTTTTCCAATTGCAAGAAAAACTTGCAAAGCGCCTTCGTGAAAACCAAAATCCGTTGAAACGGGAATTCTCAGCGCGGTCGACGCCGCAAGGGCGGTCCACATTATGAAACACGAGGCGACATTGCCCAGTGCCGGCGCGCAGAGCGTCGATCGCGCGCTGTCGCTGGTGTCGCTGATCGGGCGCCACTCGGGCGCGGGCCTGTCGCTGTCGGCCATCGTGGACCACACCGGCCTGCACAAGGCGACCGTGCGCCGCCTGCTTCTGGCGCTGATGCGCGCCGGGCTGGTCGAGCAGGCCGGCGAAAGCCGCACCTACCATCTGGGCGAAGAGGCCTACCTGCTGGGCCTGCTGGCGCAGAACCGCCACGGGCTGCTGCCGCAGGCGATCGACAGCCTGCGGCGCCTCGCGCGCGAGACCGGCGATGCCGCCTTCGTCTCGGTCCGCCGCGGGCTGCACGCCGCCTGCCTGCACCGCGAGGACGGCGACCACCCGATCCGCACCTACGCGCTGATGCCCGGCGCGCACCACCCGCTGGGCGTGGGCGCGGGCTCGCTCGCGATGCTCGCCGCCCTGCCCGAGGACGAGGCCGAGGCCGTGATGGACGCCAACCGCGCCGAGATGGAGGCCAACTACCCGCGCCTGTCGCGCGACAGCCTGCGCGCGCTGCTGGCCGAGACGCGCGACAGCGGCGTCGCGCTGAACCCCGGCCTCATCTTCGAGGATTCGTGGGGCCTCGGCGTCGCCTTGCGCGGCCCGCACGGGCAGCTCGTGGGCGCGCTCTCGCTCGCGGCGGTGGAAAGCCGCATGAAACACCCGCGCCGCGACGACCTCGTCCGCGCGCTGAAGGACGAGGCGCGCGTCGTCGAGCGCCGCCTCGCCGCGGGGGCCGCCCCGGAAACCCAGGATGAAGGAACCAGACGATGACAGCTGCGCAGATCGTGGGCTGGGGCCACACGCCCTTCGGCAAGTCCGACCACCCCGACACCGAAAGCCTGATGGCCGCCGCCGTGGCCGACGCGCTGGCCCATGCCGGCATCGGCGCGACGGATGTCGACGGCATCTTCGTCGGCGTGTTCAACAACGGCTTCTCGCGCCAGGATTTCCAGGGCGCGCTGGTCGCCATGGGCACCGAGGGTCTCGACCACACCCCCGCCGTGCGGTTCGAGAACGCCTGCGCCACCGGCTCGGCCGCGCTGCACGGCGCGATGGACTTCATCGAGGCCGGGCGCGGCCGCATCGCGCTGGTCGTCGGCGCCGAGAAGATGACCGCCACCCCGGGCGCCGAGATCGGCGACATCCTGCTGGGCGCCAGCTACCGCCCCGAGGAGGCGGGCGTCGAGGGCGGCTTCGCCGGCCTCTTCGGGCAGATCGCGCAGAACTACTTCCAGCGCCACGGCGACCGGTCCGAGGAGCTGGCGATGATCGCCGCCAAGAACCACGCCAACGGCATGGCCAATCCTTACGCCCACATGCGCAAGGACGTGGGCGTGGCGTTCTGCAACACCGTGTCCGACCGCAACCCGCGCGTCGCGGGCCCGCTGCGGCGCACCGATTGCTCGCTCGTCTCGGACGGCGCCGCGGTGCTCGTGCTGGCCGATGCCGACACCGCCGCCGACATGCAGCGCGCCATCGCCTTCCGCGCCCGCACGCAGGCCAACGACATCATGGCCCTGTCGCGCCGCGACGTGCTGGAATTCCGCGGCGCGCGCATGGCGTGGGACAAGGCCCGCGCCGAGGCCGGGATCACGCTCGACGACCTCGACCTCGTCGAGACGCATGACTGCTTCACCATCGCCGAGATGCTGGAATACGAGGCGATGGGCCTTGCCGAGGCGGGGCAGGGGCACCGCGTCATCCGCGACGGCGTCACGCGCAAGGACGGGCGGCTTCCGGTCAACCCGTCGGGCGGGCTGAAATCCAAGGGTCACCCGATCGGCGCCACCGGCGTGTCGATGCACGTCATGGCCGCGATGCAGCTGATGGACCAGGCCGAGGGCATGCAGATCCCCGGCGCGCAGCTGGCGGGCGTGTTCAACATGGGCGGCGCGGCCGTGGCCAACTACGTCTCGATCCTGGAGCGCGTGAAATGAGGCAGGACCTGTCGCAGGGCATCGTGCCGGTCTCGACCCGGGTCATGAACCTGTCGCACCTGCTGGGCGAAAGCGCGCGGCGCCACCCCGACGCCATCGGCTTCGTCTGGGGCGACGACACCTGGACCTGGGCCGAGATCGAGGCCCGCTCGGCCGCCTTCGCGAGCGCGCTGGTACGCGACCACGGCATCGGCAAGGGCGACCGCGTGCTGGTGCAGTCGTCCAACTGCAACCAGATGTTCGAGGCGATGTTCGCCTGCTGGCGCGTCGGCGCCGTCTGGGTGCCCGCGAACTTCCGCCTCTCGCCCGAGGATCTCGGCTGGCTGGCCGGCTCGTCGGGGGCAAAGCTGCTGCTCTGCGGCGCGCAATTCCCCGACCACGCGGCCGCCTGCGCCGACCATGTCGACGCGACGATCCTCATCGGTCCGGATTACGAGGCGCTGATCGACCGCCACCGCGGGCAGGCCCCCGCGCCCGTCGCCGTGCTGCGCGACGATCCGGCGTGGTTCTTCTTCACCTCCGGCACGACGGGCAAACCCAAGGCCGCCGTGCTGACCCACGGCCAGCTCGCCTTCGTCGTCACCAACCACCTGTGCGACCTGATGCCCGGCACCGGCCCCGAGGACGCCTCGCTTGTGGTCGCGCCCCTGTCGCACGGCGCGGGCATCCACCAGCTGGCGCAGGTCGCGCACGGGGTAAAGACGATCCTGCCCGCGGGCGAGAAATTCGACCCCGACCAGGTCTGGTCGCTGGTCGACCGCTGGCGCGTCACCAACATGTTCACCGTGCCCACCATCGTGAAGCTGCTGGTCGAACACCCCTCGGTCGACGCGCACGACCATTCCAGCCTGCGCTACGTCATCTATGCCGGCGCGCCGATGTACCGCGCCGACCAGCGGCTGGCGCTGGAAAAGCTGGGGCCGGTGCTGGTGCAGTATTTCGGGCTGGGCGAGGTGACCGGCAACATCACCGTGTTGCCGCCCGCGCATCACCACCGCGACGACGACCGCATGCGCATCGGCTCGTGCGGCTTCGCGCGCACCGGCATGCAGGTGCAGATCCAGAACGACCGCGGAGACGAGGTCGCCACGGGCAAGACGGGCGAGATCGCCGTGATCGGCCCCGCCGTCTTCGCCGGCTACTTCGACAACCCCGAGGCCAACGCCAAGAGCTTCCGCGACGGCTGGTTCCTGACCGGCGACCTGGGCCACATGGACGCCGAGGGCTTCGTCTACCTGACGGGCCGCGCGTCGGACATGTACATCTCGGGCGGCTCGAACATCTACCCGCGCGAGATCGAGGAGAAGCTGCTCCAGCATCCCGACCTGACCGAGGTCGCCGTGCTGGGCGTGCCCGATCCCGTCTGGGGCGAGGTCGGCATGGCCGTCTGCGTGCCCCGCGCCGGGGCGCAGCCCGACACCGACGACCTGCTCGCCTGGCTCGCACCGCAGATCGCGCGCTACAAGCAGCCGCGCCACGCGGTGCTGTGGGACGCGCTGCCCAAGTCCGCCTACGGCAAGATCACCAAGAAGATCATCCGCGAGACGCTGGAAGCCCGAGGCGAATTGCCGGCGGCCGAGCGATGACCGCCCGGATGCGCCGGATCGACCACCCCGGCGCGCCCGCGCCCGAGCGTGTCCGCGCGCTGGCCTGCAATGCCGTCCCGCTGCGTGTCACCCTGCCGGCTGGCCAGAGCCTGTCGGCCGCCGCGACCGACGCGCTGGCCGGCGCGGGCTTCGCGTTCGGCTACCTGCGCCTCGACGGCGCGGCGGTCCGGCCGCTGACCTTCGTCACGCCCGCCCCGGCGCCGGGCGACGGCCACGCGGCGTGGTACAGCGACACCCACCGCGCGCCCGGGGGCGTCACCCTGCGCCACGCCGGCGCCCATCTGGGCCTGCGTGACGGCCGGGCCTTCCTGCATTGCCACGGCAACTGGCAGGGCACCCCCGATCAGCCCGATTGCGGCCACCTGCTCTGCGACGACACGATCCTCGACGCCGACTGCACGATCACCGGCTGGGGCCTGCACTCCGCCGGGCTGGTGGCGTCGCCCGACGCCGAGACCGCCTTCACCCTGTTCCAGCCCGAAGCCCGGCCGGGCGGCGACACCGCCAACGCCCACCTTCTGAGCCTGCGCCCCAACCAGGATATCCGCGCCGCGCTGCTGGCCTTCGCGCGCGATCGCGGCATCACCGCCGCCCGGATCGAGGGGATCGGCAGCCTCGTCGGCACCGCCTTCGCCGATGGCCGCACCCTCGACAGCTACGCGACCGAGATCCTGATCGTGGGCGGCCGCCTGCAGGACGACGCGGTCACGCTCGACGTGGCTTCGGTCGGCTTCGACGGGCGCGGCATGGCGGGCCGGCTGGCCCCCGGCGCCAACGCGGTCTGCGTGACGGCCGAGATCCTGATCATCGCCGACGCCTGAGCCCGCGGCCCCCCGCGAAGGACTGTCGCCGACGCGCCGGACGCGCTAACCCTTGGGGCGTGATGCCCGCAAGGCACCGACGATTTGGCCAGTCCAGCGACGGAGACCCCATGCGCGTGACGGTTTTCAGCACCAAGCCCTATGACGAGGACTACCTGCGGTCCGCGAACGACGGCGCCCACGACCTCGTCTTCCTCGAGATGCGCCTGACGGCCGACACCGCGGCGCTCGCCCGCGGCAGCGACGCGGTCTGCGCCTTCGTCAACGACGACCTCGGCGCGGACGTGATCGCCGAACTCGCCCGCCTCGGCGTCCGACTGGTCGCGCTGCGCTCGGCCGGGTTCAACCACGTCGATCTGGGCGCCGCGGCCGAGCACGGCATCGCCGTCGGCCGCGTGCCCGCCTATTCGCCCCACGCCGTGGCCGAGCACACGATCGCGCTGATCCTCACCCTCAACCGCAAGCTGCACCGCGCCTACAACCGCGTGCGCGAGGGCAACTTCGCCCTCGACGGGCTGCTGGGCTTCGACCTGCACGGCAAGACCGTCGGCATCGTCGGCACCGGACAGATCGGCGGCATCGTGGCGCGCATCCTCACCGGCTTCGGCTGCACGATCCTCGCCACGGACCCTGACCGGAACCCTTACTGCCTAAACCTCGGCGTGCGCTACACCGACCTCGACGACCTGCTGGGCCACAGCGACATCGTCACAATGCAATGCCCGCTCACGCCGCAGACGCGCCACCTGATCGACGCCGACGCGATCGCGCGGATGAAGCCGGGCGTGATGGTCGTCAACACCAGCCGCGGCGCGGTCATCGACACCGCCGCGCTGATCGCGGGGCTGAAATCCGGCACCATCGGCAGCGTCGGCCTCGACGTCTACGAGGAGGAGGCCGACCTCTTCTTCGAGGACCTGTCGCAAAGCTTCATCCGCGACGACGTCTTCGCGCGCCTGCTGACCTTCCCCAACGTGCTGGTCACCGGGCACCAGGGCTTCTTCACGCACGAGGCGCTGACCGCCATCGCGCGCACCACGCTGGACAACATCGCCGCCTTCGCGCGCGACGGCGCGCCGGTCCATCCGGTGCCGGCGCCGGCGGCGGGCTGAGCCATGAACGCGGTGCTGGCAGCGACCCCGCTGGGCGTGATCCTGGTCGGCATGGTGCTGCTGCGCCGTTCGGCCATCGTGTCGGGCGCGGCGGGGCTGGCCGTGGCGGCGCTGCTGGCCGCAGCCGTGTTCCGCCCGGCCGACGGCATCGCGCCCATGGCCACCGGCGTCGCGGCCGAGGCGGCGTTCACCACCGCGACGATCCTGTGGATCATCCTGCCGGCGCTCGCGCTCTTCGAGTTCCAGAAGGCCTCGGGCGCCATCGCCCGCATCCGCGATGGCCTGGCCGCGCTGACCGACGATCGCCGCCTGCAGGCCATCCTGATCGCCTGGTTCTTCGGGTTGTTCATGGAGGGTGCGGCCGGCTTCGGCACGCCGGTGGCGCTGGCCGCGCCGCTGCTGGTGGGGCTGGGCTACGCCCCGGTGCGCGCGGTCGTGCTGGCCCTGCTGGGCCACGCGGCGGGCGTGTCCTTCGGCGCGGTCGGCACGCCGGTGCTGGCGCAGGTCGCGGTCTCGGGCCTGCCCGCGCGCGACATCGCCGTGCAGATCGCGGTGCTGCACGCGCTTGTCGCCCCGCTGCTGCTGCTGGCGATGGTCCGGCTGGCGGACGATGCCCCCCTGACCGGCCGCGACGTCGGCTGGACCGCCTTCGCCGCCGCCTGCGTCCTGCTGCCGTCGGTCCTGCTGGCCGCGCTGGTGGGCCCCGAACTGCCCACCCTCGGCGGGGCGCTGATCGGCGCGGCCGTCTTCGTGGCGGTGCTGCGGCGCGGGCAGGCGCGCGCGGCGTCCGGCGCGGGGCTGCCCGCAGACCTCGCCCCCTACGCCCTGATCCTCGCGCTGGTGCTCGCCACGCGCCTGATCCCGCCGCTGCAGGACGCGCTCTCGGGCCTGACGCTGTCGTGGAGCCTGCCCGGCGGCTATGCCGGCACCGTCCAGCCGCTTACCCATCCGGGCACGCTGCTGATGGCCGGCCTGCTGCTGGGCGCGCTCGGCACCGGGCGCGCAGCGCTGCTGCCCGGCGCGCTGGCCACCGCGCTGCGCCGGCTTCTGCCCGTGGCGCTGGCGCTGCTGGTCATGCTGACCCTGTCGCGGCTGATGGTGCATGCCGACATGATCCGCAGCCTGGCATCAGCGGCGGCCGGCGCGGGGGCGATCTGGCCGCTTCTGGCGCCCTTCGTCGGCGTGCTGGGCAGCTTCATCACCGGCTCGGCCACCTCGTCGAACATCCTGTTCACCGAACTGCAGGTCTCGACGGCCGAGCGCTTGGGCCTGCCGCCCGCGACGCTGGTCGCGGCGCAGGGCTACGGCTCGGCCATCGGCAACATAACCGCGCCGCACAACATCATCGCCGGCTGCGCCACCGTCGGTCTGACGGGACGCGAGGGCGCGGTGCTGGCCGAGACGGTCCGGCCCTGCCTGCTCTACGCCGGCGCGGGCGGCGCGCTGATCCTCGCTTGGCTCGCGCTGTCCTGAACCGGCGCCCGCCCTACGCCTCCCAGGTGACCGCGCCCCCCATCACCGTCAGCGCCGCGCGCGCGGTGTTCAGCGCCTCGGGCGCCATCGACTCGAGGTCGTGGTCCATCACCACCACGTCGGCCATCATGCCCGCGCGCAGCCGGCCCTTGCGATCCTCGGAGAACTCGACCCAGGCGTTGTCGGCGGTGTAGCTGCGCAGCGTGTCCATCAGCGTCTGGCGCTGGTCGGTCCACGGCTCGGGCAGGTCCAGCGGCGCCACAGCCGCCTTCACGCTGTCCATCACGTCGACCTGGATCACCGGCCAGTCGGTCGAGAAGCACACCCGCGCCCCGCTGTCCCGGATCGTCTGCCAGGCGAAGGCCATGGGCATCTGGTCGCGGTGCATGACCGCCTCCATGCCGTCGGCCGGAAAGATGTGTCCGCGCGGCGAATGGCCCGGCTGGATCGACGCGACCACGTCCAGCGCCGCAAAGCGCGGCAGGTCGTCGGGGTGCAGCACCTCGATATGCTCGACCCGGTGGCGGCTGTCGCGCGCGCCGTTCGCCTTGCGCGCGGCCTCGTAGCCATCCAGCGTGCGGCGGATCGCCAGGTCGCCGATCGCGTGCGTGGCGATCTGCATCCCCATCGCGTCGGCGCGGATGCAGGCCTGATTGAAATCCTCGGGCGTGAAAACCGGATCGCCCACGTGATCCGTGCCGGTGTAGGGGCGCAGCATCAGCGCGGTGCGGCTTTCGACCACCCCGTCCATGAACATCTTCACCCGCCGGCACCAGACCTTGTCGGAATCGAAGCGGCGGCGCATCTCGGCGGCTTCGTCCAGACGGTCGAGCGAGTCGAAGCCCTTGAGGTGGAACGGCACCTCGGTCCGGCACAGCAGCTTGCCCTCGGCGTCCAGCTCCTGCAGCAGCTCGCCGGTGTAGAAGTTGCCGTCCATGTTGTGCAGCCCGGTGATCCCGTGGCTGGCGCAATGTCGCAGGCCGGCGGCGATGGCGTCGCGGTCGCGCGCCCGGTCGACGTCGCCGGGCAGCGGCTCGGGGTCGCGGCCGGATACCAGCCCCTCCATGTCGCGGCCGCCATAGCGGGTGTGGCGCAGCACGTGGCGGTAGGCGCCGGGCTCCAGCAGCTCGCCCGTGGCGGTGCCGTCGTCGCCCATCACGATGGTCGAGCCGGAATCCGTCTCGCCGCCGCGCAGGATGCCGCCCAGCTCCAGCGCCTTCGTGTTGGCCCAGATCGTGTGGTGGTCGGGCGCGAACATCGCGAAGGGCCGGTCGGGCAGCACCGCGTCCAGGTCCTGCCGCGTCACGCCGCGCCCGGTGCCCAGGATGTCGTAGGACGCCATCACGGCAAAGACGACGCGGTCCTCGGGCCGGCGCGCGGCCTCGGCGCGCACGGCCTCGGTCATCGCGTCGAGTCCCTGCACGCCGTAGAGGTTGAGGTAGTCGAGCTCGACCGACCCGCCGAACAGGTGCACGTGGCTGTCGATGAACCCTGGCAGCACGGTCTTGCCCTGCGCGTCGAACACCCGCGTCGCCGGTCCCGCGAGGCCGCGGATCTCGGCCGTGCTGCCCACCGCGGCGATCGTGCCGCCGCTGAGTGCGATCGCCTCGGCCCTGGGCATGGCGTCGTCGAAGGTGATCAGCCTGCCGTTCAGGATGACGAGATCGGGCGCGTCGGTCATGGAATGTCGGGTCCGGGAAAGGGGGATGAGAGGGCGGGTTCGTTAACGGGACATGAATCCGTCTCTGTAACCCATTGATTTTTCTTGGCCGGGGGCGTGTCCCACGATGGGACACCCCGAAATACGTGGTCGGCCGGGGCGGCGCGCGCCCCGGCCCGGAACGCCTACTGCAGCACCTCGGTCCAGATCGCGCGGTAGATCTGCATCGCCTCGGGCGGGCAGGTCTTGGCGTCGACGCCGGCGTCCGCGAATTGCTCGGGCACGTTGATCTCGGGCGCCGAGGCCATGACCTCGTCGAGGTATTCCTCGGACCCGGCGATCCCGTTCGCGTAGCGGGCGAAGTTCGACAGCATGGCCGCGTTCTCGGGGTCCATCACGAAGTTCATGAAGGTCTTCGCCTCCTCCACGTTCTGCGCGTCCGCGAGGATCGCCAGGTTGTCCGACCAGACCGGGTAGCCCGTCACCGGGTAGCCGTAGGCGATGTCCTCGTTCTGCAGCCGCGAGCGCATCGAGGCGCCGTTCCAGTTGGTCGAGGCGGCGATGTCCTCGTTCGCCATCTTCTCGACAGTGCCGTAGTCGATCGACAGCCAGTGCGGCTTGGCTGCGATCAGCGTGTCGCGGACCTCGGACAGAACCTCACGGTCCTGGGTGCACTGCTCGCCGCCGTGGTAGTAGATCGCCAGCGACATCACGTCGACCATCTCGGGCAGGACGTTGATCTTGCCCTTCAGTTCGTCCGGCGGGTCGAGGAAGATCGCGGCGGTGTTGATGTCGCCGTCGTAATCGGTCTTGTTGACCGACATGCCCACGGTGCCCCACTGCCACGGCACGGTGTAGCGGCGGCCGGGATCGAACTCGGGGTCGCGCCAGCGGTCGGCGACGTGCGCGAAGTTCTCCATCTGGTCGGGGCGCGCCTCCATCAGCAGGCCCTCGCCGATGAAGATCGGCACGAAGGTCGACGACGGCACGACCATGTCGAAGCCGTGCCCGCCGGCCTGGATCTTGGCCAGCGCAGTGTCGTTGCTGTCGTAGTCGGTGATCGTCACGTCGATGCCGGTCTCGGCCTCGAACTTCTCGATCATCTCGGGGCTGGTGTAATTGCCCCAGTTGTAGAGGTTGAGCTCCTGCGCGAGGGCAGGGGACGCCACCGCAAGCGCGGCACCGGTCAGCAATAGGCGTTTCATCGGGATACCTCTCCTGTCATTTTCTGGTTTTGCTGAGGAAGTAGAAGCCGGCGACCAGCACGATCGAGACCGCCAGCAACACCGTCGAGATCGCGTTGATCTCGGGCGTCACGTTCCGGCGCAGCTGGCCCAGCATGTAAGTGGGCAGCGTGTCCTGCCCGGCGGACTTGACGAACTCGGTGATGACCACGTCGTCGAGCGAGATCACGAAGGCCAGCATCCCGCCGGCAAGGATGCCGGGCCAGAGCTGCGGCAGCGTGATCCGCCGAAAGGCCTGCCACGGCCGCGCGTAGAGATCCGCGGCGGCCTGTTCCAGCGTCAGGTCCATCCCCTGCAGCCGCGCGCGGATCGGCAGGAAGGCGAAGGGGATGCAGAACGCGGTATGCGCGACGATCAGGTACCAAAGGCCGGTATAGCCCGTCGCGACCTTGATCATCGAAAAGAAGATCAGCAGCGCCACGGCGGTCACGATCTCGGGGACCATCAGCGGCTGGTTGACCAGCGCGAACACCGCCGTCTGGCCGCGCCACGGTCTGGTGCGCGTGGTCGCCAGTGCCGCGCCCACCGCAGCGACCGTCGCCAGCGTCGCCGCCGCCGTCGCGATCAGCAGCGAGCGCAGCGTCGCCTGCTGGACCTGCTCGTTTCCGGCGGCCGAGACGTACCAGCGCAGCGAGAATCCCTCCCATGCGCCGATCGACTGCGAGGCGTTGAACGAGAACACCACCAGCAGGATGATCGGCAGGTACAGCATGACGAAGCACGCCAGCGCGATGGTGGCGAAGCCGGGCTGCCGCCGCACGTCGAACCCGCGCCCCCTAGCCATGGCCGCGCACCTCCTCGCGCCCGACCGTGCGGACGTAGAAGACCAGCGCCACCATGACGATCACGAGCAGCGTCAGCGACAGCGCGGCCCCCAGCGGCCAGTTGCGGCCCTGGCCGAACTGAAGCTCGATGAAGTTGCCCAGCATCATGTTCTTGCCGCCGCCCAGCACCCGCGGCGTCACGTAGGCGCCTAGGCAGGGCACGAAGACCAGGATCGAACCGGCGACGATCCCCGGCTTGACGATCGGCAGGATAATGCGCCGCAGCACCTGCAGCCGCGTGGCGTAAAGGTCGTAGCCGGCCTCGACCAGGCTGAAGTCGAACCGCTCCATCGAGGCGTAGACCGGCAGCACCATCAGCGGCAGGTAGACGTAGGCCATGCCCAGCAGCAACGAGAACTCGGTGAACATCATCTGGATCGGGGCGTCGATGATCCCGATGCCCATCAGCACCGTGTTGATCGTCCCCTCGTTGCGGATCAGCTCCATGATCGCGAAGGTGCGGATTAGCAGGTTGGTCCAGAACGGGATGATGATCAGCAGCATCCACAGATCGCGGGTCCGGCGAGGCCGGGTCGCGATGAAGTAAGCCGTGGGAAAGCCGATCACGAGGCACAGGATCGTGGTCATCAGCGACAGCTTGATCGACCGCCAGATGATCTCGAGATGCGCGTCGGCCAGCTCGATCTCCTGCGTGAAGAAATCGCGCTGGGCGAAGACGTTGAACCACGCCTTGAGCGAGAAGTCCCAGACGATGCCGCCGTAGTCGCCGGGCGTCAGAAAAGAGTAGGTGAGCACGATCAGCAACGGCCCCGAGGCGGCGAAGAGCAGGATCGTCAGCGCCGGTGCGAGCAGAAGCGCCCGCGTGCGCCGCGCCTCGCGCCCGCGTTGGGCGGCCAGCGCATCGAGCGCCTGCGCGCTTCCCGCGCCGGTGGGGTGCGTCGTCTCGGCCATGCGTCAGTCCCTCAGCACCTGGCCCACGCCCGGCGCGAAACGCACGCCGACACGCTCGCCCCGCGCCCGCGCGACGGCCTCTCCGGGGACGTTCTGGCGCCGCACCACGAAGCGGGTGCCGTCGTCCAGGTCGACATGGAAATGCGTGTCGGTGCCGATGTAGACGACCTCGGACAGGCGTCCGGGCAGCAGGCCGTCGCCTTCACCGGCCAGTTCGGCGTGTTCGGGGCGCACGGCCAGCGTGATCGGACCACGCGGGCCATCGACCGGGCGGGCGGCGATCTCGACCCCCGAGGCGAGGCGCACGGTCGACCGCTCGCCATCCTGTCCGGTCAGCTCGCCGGGCAGGAAGTTCGTGTCGCCGATGAAGTCGGCCACGAAGCGCTCGGCAGGACGGTCATAGATGTCCTGCGGGCTGCCGATCTGCCGGATGCTGCCGGCGTTCATCACCGCGACCCGGTCCGACATGGTCAGCGCCTCTTCCTGGTCGTGCGTGACGAAGATGAAGGTGATGCCGGTCTCGGATTGCAGCCGCTTGAGTTCCAGCTGCATCTCCTTGCGCAGCTTGAAGTCCAGCGCCGACAGCGGTTCGTCCAGCAGCAGGACGCGGGGGCGGGGGGCCAGAGCGCGGGCCAGCGCCACGCGCTGCTGCTGCCCGCCCGAGATTTCGCTGGTGCGCCGGTCGGCCAGCGGCGTCATGCGCACCAGGTCCAGCATGTCGGATACCGTGCGGCGCACCTCGTCCGCGGGCTTGCCCTGCATCTCGAGGCCGAAGCCGATGTTCTCGGCCACGGTCATGTGCGGGAACAGCGCGTAGGACTGGAACACCGTGTTGACGGGGCGTTCATAGGGCGCGAGGCGCAGCAGGTCCTTGTCTTCCAGCGTGACCGTTCCCTCGGTCGGGTCGACGAAGCCGGCGATCACGCGCAGCAGCGTCGTCTTTCCGCATCCCGACGGACCCAACAGCGTGAAGAACTCGTTCTGGCGGATCGTGACCGACACGCGGTCGAGCGCGCGGAAGGCAGAGGCGCCGGTGCCGTAGGTCTTGGTCACCTCGGATATCTCGATCATGCGGCGGTCTGCCTCCGTTTCGTGGTCGTTCGACCGGATCGCGCGCGCCGCCGCACGGGCGCGCCCTGCGTGATGCCCGGCTGCGTCGTGGGCCGTCACCGCGGCGGCGCTGACTGGCCGCCCTCCGACGATTGGAGACCATTCGGCGGGCGTGGATCAAGGGGTAATCGGAATTTCTTGCGCCATGACGGACCCTTCGGCCCGGTCCGATGCCACTAAACCGCGCTCAGATCGGACGCGGCGCAAAGCTGTCCGTGTCCGCCATGGCCCACCAGCGCGCGAGGCTGGTCTCGTCGGGCGCGTCGAGCAGAACGCCCGGCGCGAGGAACTCGTAGACGCTGTCGGCCGAGCGCACGGTGTTCTCGTCGGTGCGGATGCGCAGGTGGCGCGGTTCCAGCTCGGACGGGTCGTTCAGCCCGGCGGCGCCCACGTATTGCAGCAGCGCCCTGACCGTGTTGCGGTGGAACTGGTAGGCGCGCGGCCCCTTGTCCGCGACCACAAGCCCCTTCTGGCGCAGCTTGTCCTGCGTTGCCACGCCGGTGGGGCAGCGGTCGGTGTGGCATTTCTTGGTCTGCACGCAGCCGGCCGAGAACATGAAGGCCCGGCCCGCGTTGCACCAGTCGGCACCCAGCGCGAGGTTCGCCGCCATCGTGTGGCCGTCGTAGATCTTGCCCGCCGCGACCAGCTTGACCTTGTCGCGAAGGCCGGTGCCCAACAGGCAGTTCACCGCGAACAGCAGCCCCTCGCGCAGCGGCGTGCCCACGTGGTCCGACAGCTCGACTGGTGCCGCGCCGGTGCCGCCCTCGGCGCCGTCGATCACGATGAAGTCTGGCGTGATCCCGGTCTTGAGCATCGCCTTGGTGATGGCCAGAAACTCCCACCGGTGGCCGATGCACAGCTTGAAGCCGATGGGCTTGCCGCCGCTGAGCTCACGCAGCCGGGCGATGAACTGGAGCAGGCCCACGGGCGTGTCGAACGCCGAGTGCGACGGCGGCGACAGCACGTCCTGGCCCACGGGCACGCCCCGCACCTCGGCGATCTCGGGGGTGACCTTGGCGCCGGGAAGCAGCCCGCCATGGCCGGGCTTGGCGCCCTGGCTCAGCTTCACCTCGATCATCTTGACCCGGTCGTCGGCGGCCTTGGCGGCGAAGGTGTCGGCATCGAAGGTGCCCTGAGCGGTGCGGCAGCCGAAATAGCCGGTGCCGAGTTCCCAGACCAGGTCGCCGCCGTGCTTGAGGTGGTAGGGCGAGATTCCGCCCTCGCCGGTATCCTGCGAGAAGCCGCCCATCTGCGCCCCGAGGTTCAGCGCCTCGATCGCCCGCGCGCTGAGCGAGCCGAAGCTCATGGCCGAGATGTTCAGCACCGACGCGTCGTAGGGCTGCTTGCACTGGTCCCCGCCGACGCGGATGCGCGGCGTGTGGCCCAAGTGCTTGGCCTGGATCGAGTGGTTGATCCACTCGTAGCGCGGCGAATGCAGGTCCATCTCGGTACCGAAGGCCCCGGCGCTTTCGACGTTCTTGGCGCGACGGTAGACCAGCGCGCGCTGGTTGTGCGTAAAGGGCCGCCCCTCGTGGTCGCTGTCGAAAAGGTATTCGCGCAGGAACGGCCGCAGCCATTCGAAGAACCACCGCACATGCGCCGCCACCGGGTAGAGCCGCATCAGCGTGTGTTCCGTCTGCCGCATGTCCCAGGCACCCAGCGCGATCAGCGGCACGAACAGGACGAGCAGCCACAGCCACGCCGTGGACCAGACTGCGCCCGCGATCAGCGTCAGAAGCGTGGCGAGGATGATGAGCGAATAGGGAATGTAGCGATACATGGGCACCGGCGGCTTTGAAGCGTCCGATCTGCACCGCGCGCCTCGGGATGCCGGCGGAGGATCGGATCCTGTTCCTTAAGCGTCGGGGGCGCCAAACCGTTCCTTGCCGCGTCTTTGCGGGGCGGTCGCCGTGCGAAGGTACGGCCGTGGTCAGCCCGCGCTCTGCCGCCCGGCGATCCGGCCGAGCACCACCGCCGAGAGCAAGCCGTTTCCCGACAGGTAGCCGCTGTCGCCGCTGCCCGACACGCCGACCGCGGCGCCCCCGGCGGCGCACAGGCGCGTGCAGGGTGTGCCGTCCACGCGAAGCGCGCGCGCCTCGGGCGTTACGGCTATGCCGCCCTGCGTGTGGAAGAGCGCGCCCGTGACCTTCACCGCGCAGTAGGGCGGCTGCAGGGGCGGGCCTGTGAAACGGCGGCCCAACGGGTCCGATCCGTCTTCGCGCAGCTGTGCCAATCCGCCGATCGTCTCTGACAAGGCTTCCTCGGGTAGGCCGAGCGCGCGGGCCAGTTCCGCGACCGTGTCGGCGCGTTTGACCGCGCCCTGCGCCTCGGCGTTGCGGAAATCCTCGAACTGGGCGGCGATCTTCGCGATGCGCTCGTCGAATACCGTCGCCGCCCACCCGCCGGGTTGCGCCAGCACGGCGCGCGCGGCCTCGGAGTAGCCCTGGCTTTCGTCCCAGAAGCGGCGGCCTTCGGCGTTCACCTGCACGCCGCCCTCGGTGATCGTCGCCCATGTGATCAGGATGCCATGAGGATGGGCCACGTTGCCGTGCCCCTGGTACGCACCCAGGTGGGACGTGCGCAGGCCCAGTCCCTCGGCCCAGTCGAGCGCCTCGCCCCGGTTGCCGTCATGCCCGAAGTAAAGCGCGTCGGCGATGGCGGGCATATGCGCGGCGACGCGGGCCTTGTTCCCGCCATAGCCGTTGCAGGCCAGGATCAGGCGACGGCAGCCGATCGCCTCGTCCGCGCCGTCGGGGCGGCGGGCGATCACGCCCACGGGTTCGCCGTCCTCGGCGCAAAGCGTGTGGGCCACGCGCTCGCAGATGACCGGCACGTCGCGCGCCTCGGCCGCGCTGCGCAGCGCGTCGACCAGCGCGGCGCCCGACCGGTCGGGCAGGCCGTGCATCCGGCGCCGGGAATGACCCGGGTAGTCGAAATCGTGCACCAGCGTCAGCGGCAGGCCCAGACCGTCGGTCAGCCAGCCGATGGCTTCGGGCGCGTTTTCAATCAGCGACGCGACCAGCGCGGGGTCGGCTTCGTTGGCGGCCTTCTTCTGGATGTCGGCCGCGAAGACCTCGGGGGCGTCGTCGATCCCGGCCGCCCGCTGTTGCGCCGTGCCCGCCGCCGGGATCAGCCCCGCCGACAGCGCGGTCGAGCCGCGCGGCACCGGGTCGCGTTCCAGCACCAGCACCTCTTGCCCCGCCTCCTGCGCGCTCAGCGCCGCGACGAGACCGCAGGCCCCCGCGCCAATCACCAGAGTCTCGACCTCCAGGTCGAAACCGCCGGCGGGCGGGGGCGCGACGCTCATGTGTCGCCTTCGTAGCGCTTGCCGGCATTCAGCATCGCGTCGGTGCCGATCACCGCGTTCAGCCCGCCGAAATCGAACATCCGGTCCTTGAACGCCTTGTTCGATCCGGTGGCGTGGAGCGAGGCGTAGTAATCCTCCGCCGTCTTCGCCAGCGCCCGCACGATGCCGCCGGGAAAGATTACCAGCGAGTAGCCGAGTGCCTGAAGCTCTTCGGCCGAGGACACGGGCGTCACGCCGCCCTCGACCATGTTGGCCATCAGTGCGGCGCGCCCACCGAAGCGGTCCGCCACGGTCGACAGTTCCTCGCGCGAGCGGGGCGCCTCGACAAAGAGCGCGTCGGCGCCGGCTTCGAGATAGGCGCCCGCGCGGTCCATCGCGGCATCGAACCCCTCGACCGCGATGGCGTCGGTGCGGGCGATGATGAGCGTGTCGTCACTGTCGCGGGCATCGGCCATGGCGCGGATCTTGCCAGCCATTTCCGACGGCGGGATCAGGCTCTTGTCCTTCAGGTGACCGCAGCGTTTCGGATAGGTCTGATCCTCGACCTGCAGCGCGTTGGCGCCAGCACGTTCGTAGGCGCGCATGGTCCGCTGAGCGTTGAGCGCGTTGCCGAAGCCGGTATCGGCGTCGATCACGATCGGCAGCGCGACGCGGTCGCGGATCAGCGCGCAGGTGTCGGCCATCTCGGTCATCGAGGTCAGGCCGATATCGGGACGCCCGAGCCGTGTATAGGCGACCGCTGCGCCCGAGAGATACACCGCCTCGAAGCCCGCCGCTTCGGCAAGGCCGGCGGTCAACCCGTCATAGACGCCCGGAGCGATCAGGATCTCGGGCTGCGAGAGGCGCGCGCGCAGGGTCATGGGGCAAGCTCCGGCCGGGCGAGGAAATCGGCGCAGGTCTGCTGCGGCGTGACCGAGCCGAGCGAGACCAGCGTGGCCTCGTGCACCTCGGGCTTGAAGGCGGCGCAGCCGTCCGACAGCAGCACGGTGTGGATGTCGCGCAGATGCGCATCGCGCACGGTGCTGGCGACGCCGCCGTTGGTGACGATCCCGCCGACGATCAGCGTGTCGATGCCCAGCTTGCGCAGGATGAACTCCAGCCGCGTCTGGTAGAAGGCGGAGTAGGCAACTTTTTCCACGGTGAATTCGGCCGGCTGCAGTGTCTCAACCAGCCGGTGGCCGAAGGCGCCCGGCTCGAAATCGCCCTTGGTCAGGAAGGGGCGCAGCTGCTTCAGGTGCGGCGCGATCAGCGGACCGTCCGGGCCGGGCACCAGTGTGAACTGGGCCGAGATGTAGTGCCCGCCCTTCGCCCGCACTGCATCCACCACCGGCTTCATCCGCTCGGGCAGCGCCGCGATCGCGTCGGATCCCTGCCCGGCGCGGCCATAGGCGCCCTCGGGGTGCAGGAAGTCGTTCTGCAAATCGATGGTCAGCACCGCGCAGCGCGCGGGGTCGAGGCGGTTGGTCATGGCCGCTCCTTTCGGGAAATGACGACGTTGCCGAAACGGTCGATTTCGGCGCGCAGCCATGGCTCGACGAAAATGGTGGCGTCGGGCTGCTCGAGGACCGCCGGGCCGTCGATCACCGCACCGACCGGCAGGTCGAGCCGCGCGAGCACGCGCGCCTCGTGCCATTGGCCGCCGGCGTAGACGGGGCGCGCGGACCGCTCGGCGGCGTCGATCGTGGCGTGGGGCGACGGGGCCAGGGTCGAGAGGTCGAATTTCTCGCGCTTGCCAATGACGGCGCTGCGCAGGTTCAGCACGCGGATCGGGTTGGACAGGGTCCGCCCGTAGAGACCGCGATAGGTGCGTTCGAACGCCGCGCGGATGGCGTCGCGCGACGGCGCCTCGACCCGGCCGCCGGTCACGGCGATGTCGAGCGGCACGGCCACGGTGTGCGTCTGCCCCAGATAGGCCATGTCGAGTTCGATCTTCACCTGGCGTTCGGCGAAATCCGCGCCCGCGGTGTCGAGCAGCCGCTCGCCCTCGTCGGCATGGGCCTGCATCTGCGCGCCCAGCGTCGCGGGGTCGAGCGTGTCGAGCATCGCGCCCACGGTCTGCACGAAGTCCTGCCTCATGTCGGCTATCACGCAGCCCATGGCCGAGGTCACGCCGGGATAGCGCGGCACCAGCGCGCGGCCGATGCCGACCTCTTCGATCATGGCGCCCGCATGCAGCGCTCCGCCGCCGCCGAACGGCATGAAGGCGAATTTCTCGGGATCGAAGCCGCGCTCGATGCTCACGAGGCGGATGGCGCCGGCCATCGCGGAATTGGCGACGCGCACGATCGCCTCGGCCGCGTCCATGGCGCTCAGGCCCAGCGGCTTGCCCACGTGCTCGGCGATGGCCCGTTCGGCCGCGTCCCGGTCGAGCTTGGCCAGACCGTCGCCCAGCGGCTGGTCCGGGTCGATCCGGCCAAGCACGATGTTGGCGTCGGTCACGGTCGGGCGGTCGTTGCCGCGTCCGTAGGCGACCGGGCCCGGCGTCGATCCGGCCGATTCCGGTCCGATCTGCAAGAGGCCCCCGGCGTCGACCGACGCAATGGAGCCGCCGCCCGCGCCGATGGTCGCGATCTCGATCATGGGCGTGCGCACCACGAGGCCGAAATCGATCGAGGTCTGCGGCGACAGGACCGTCTCGCCGCCCGCGATCAGCGACACGTCGAAGCTGGTCCCGCCCATGTCGCCGGTGATGACGTTGTCGTACCCCGCCTCGGTCGCGATGTATCCCGCCGCGATCACGCCCGCCGCGGGGCCCGACAGCGCCGTGCGCACGGGAAGGCGACAGGCGGTGTCGACCGACATCACGCCGCCGTTCGACTGCACGATCAGGAACTCTCCGCCGAAGCCGTCGCCCTTGAGCGCGCGTTCCAGCCGGTCGAGGTAGCCCGCCACCTCGGGCTGGAGATAGCCGTTGAGCGCGGTGGTCGAGAAGCGTTCGAACTCGCGGATCTCGGGCAGGATCTCGTGGCTGGCGGCGACGTGGGGGTTCGGCCAGGCGGCGCGCAGGGCCTTGACGGCGGCGGCCTCGTTCGCCGGATTGGCAAAGGCGTTGACGAAGAGCACCACGACCGCCTCGCAGCCCAGGGCGCGCAGGGTCTCCGCCGCCTCGCGCACGGCGTCCACGTCGACCGGCGTTTCCACCGTGCCGTCGGCCAGCACGCGCTCGGGCACCTCGATCCGGCGTTCGCGCGGCACGATGGGGGTGAAGTCGCCGCGCAGGCCCCACGTCCGGGGCCGGTCGCGGCGGCGCATCTCGAGCACGTCGCGGAATCCCGCGGTGGTGATGACGCCGGTCTTCGCGCCCTTGCGTTCCAGTAGCGCGTTCGTCCCGGCGGTCGTGCCGTGCACCACGCTGACCACGTCGGCGAAACTGTCCACCTGGTGGCGGATCCCGTCGAGGAACCCGCCCGACTGGTCGGGCCGCGTGGTGGGCACCTTCGAGACGCCCGCGCGCCCGGTGTCGAGGTCCAGCGCGAAGACGTCCGTGAAGGTCCCGCCCACGTCGACGCCGATCATCTTGCGGCTCATGCCCGCACCTCCCGCCATGCGGGGCCGTAATCGGCATCCGCCTTGTCCTCGCTCAGGAACCCGGCGGCCACGTCGCGCGCGACCTTCTCGGCCGGCCGTCCCGAGGGCGCGCCGTAGCCACCGCCTCCGGGTGTTTCCAGCCGCACCCGCGCGCCCTGCTTCAGGCCGATCCCGACCATCTTCGAGGCCAGCGGCGGGCGTGCCCAGCCGTCGGCGCCCTCGTACGAGAACACGTTGAGCGCCGCCTCGCCGCCGCCGTTCACGCCCTTGGGGGCAAAGCGGCCGCGTTCGCCGAAGAAGAACGCCTGCGCGCCGTTTTCTTCCAGCACCTCGATCTCATAGATGGCGCCCAGCCCGCCGCGATGCTTGCCCGCGCCCGCGCTGTCGGGGCGCAGCGCCCATTGCCGAAAGGCGACCGGGTAGGCGGATTCGAGGATCTCGACCGGCGGGATCGTCGCCATGGAGATCGGCGCGTTGCCGTGGTTCAGCCCGTCGCTTTCGGGGCTGCCGCCGTGGCCGCCGCCGTAGAAGCTGAACATCACCCAGCGCGATCCGTCGCGCCGGCGGCCCGCGATGGAAAGCGCGTTGATCGTGCCATAGGCGTTGGCCACCACCTTGTCGGGCGCGGCCTGCGACGCGGCGGCCGAGATCACGTCGATCATCCGCAGGATGGTCTCGGTATAGCCGCCGGTGGGCGCGGGGAAATCGGCCGACAGCAGGCAATCGTCGGGGATGATGACATCGATCGGGTGCATCACGCCCGCGTTGGCGGGCAGCGTCGGGAAGATGTGCTTGATCGCTACGTAGACGCAGGCGATGGCCGTAGGCCGCGAGATGTTGATCGGCCCCTGCGCCAGGCCCGCCGTCCCGGTGAAGTCGAGCGTCAGTCGGTCGCCCCTGACCTCCATCGCGACCCGGATCGGCAGCGCTGTGTCGGTGATGCCGTCGTTGTCGAGGAAATCCTCGGCCTCCCATCGGCCGTCGGGCAGCGCGGCGATGGCATCGCGCGCCAGCGCCTCGGCCCGCTTGCCGAGCGCGTCGAGCGCGCCCGACACGGTGGGCGCGCCGTATTCGTCCAGCAGCGCGTCGAGGCGCTTCACGCCGAGGTCCAGCGCGCCGAGCTGACCGTTCAGGTCGCCCTCGGCCGACAGGGGCAGGCGCGTGTTGCGCATCAGGATCGCGCGAACGTCCTCCTGCAGCTCTCCGCTGCGGATCAGGCGGACGGGCGGAATGATCACTGCCTCCTGGAAGGCCTCGGTCGCGGCGGGGTTGTAATTGCCCGGCACCGCGCCGCCCACGTCGTGCCAGTGCCCGACCGAGGCCAGCCAGCAGAACAGGTTCCCGTCGCGGAAGTAAGGCCGAACCAGACGCATGTCCGACAGGTGCGTGCCCCCCAGATGCGCGTCGTTGAAGATCCAGGTGTCGCCCTCTTGCGGGCCGCCGAACTCGGCCGCGCGGTCGATCACCGCCTTCACGGCGAAGGCCATGACGCCCACGAAGATCGGCAACCCGGTCTTGCCCTGCACCAGCGTCTCGCCGGTATCGGCATGGTAGAGGCCGTGTGAGGCGTCATGCGCCTCGGCGATGATCGGGTTGAAGGCGGCGCGGAACAACGTCGCGTCCATCTCGTCGGCGATTTGCTCCATCCGGCCGGCTAGCACGGCCAGGGTGATCGGGTCGATGTCGCTCATTGCGCGCGGGCCTCCGCCATGTCGTTCCAGACGTCCTGCCGCGTGAGGCGGCCCTCTTCGATTTCGAACCGGTCCACGAAGCGGATTCCCGCGAAGGGATTACCGTCCAGCCAGTCGCCCGACAGCGTGCCGATGCAATAGACGATCGCCGTGCCGCCGTCCTGCAACGCGTCGAACTGGTCATAGGTCTTGGCGACGCGGGCGTAGCGGGGCTTCGACCAGGCGACGAGCTCTTCGAGCGTCTGCATCCGCGCGTCGCCGGGAAAGGTCATCGTGAAGCCCGGCGCCAGCATCGCGCGCGCGGCATCAAGATCGCGCGCCTCCATCGCCGAGAGGAAATCGCGCACCAGCGCCTTGGGGTCGGGCCGCGGATCGCCGGGGCGTCGGGTCTGGCCGCCGCGCATGTAGCTGTCGGGCTTATGGTCGTTCATCAGCACGATGACCGCCTCGGGCGGCGCCGCGACGACGCCCAGCACCGCGTTGGTGAGCGCATCGCCCAGCCGCGCCTTGGTGTCGGCATCGTAGCCTTCGATCAGATCGACGGTGACGACCGGCATCCTGCCCCTCCTGAAACCTGTATTACGAATAGGACAGGTCATTGCGCATGAAAAGAACAAAATTTGACGCCTCAGCCATACAAACTTCTTGATTTACGCTGGGGACGACGACACCATCCGGCGCAACGGAGGTTTCTCGTGCATCTCGACCGACAGCAGATCAGCCCCACCGAAGGCAGCAAGGCGCACCGGATTTTCCTGTTGCTTCAGGACGCGATCGCGCGGGGCAGGCCGGCGCCGGGGCAGGCGCTGCCGGGCGAGAACCGGCTGGCGCAGGATTACGGCGTCAGCCGGGTCACGGTTCGCCGCGCGCTCGACGCGCTGGAAGGCGCCGGCCTGGTCGAGCGGCGCGCGGGCAGTGGTACGGTGGTGCGGCGCAGTTCGGCCGATGGGGTCAGCCTGCGGGCCGACATGGCTTCGCTGATGCCGCAGCTGGTCGAGATGGGGCAGACCACCACCGCCCGGCTGCTGGATTTCGCCTATACCGATCCCGCGCCCGCGGTGGCCGAGGCGCTGGGGCTGGCGCCTGGGCAGCGCGTCCAGCGCGCCACCCGCGTGCGCCTGATCGAGGGCAAGCCGTTCTCGCACCTGACCACTGACGTGCCCGAAGACATCGCGCAGCGGTATTCCGAGGCGGACCTCGCCACGACGCCGCTGCTGCGGCTGATGGAAATGGGCGGCGTTCAACTGGACCGCGCGCAGCAGAGCGTGAGCGCGACGCTCGCCACGCCGGCGGTGGCCGACGCGCTCGAGGTGGCGGTAGGCGCGCCGCTGCTGTCGCTTGTGCGCGTGGTGCGCGACGCCGACGGGCGCGGGGTCGAGCACCTCGCCGCGCTCTACCGGCCGGACCGGTTCCGGCTGGAAATGACGCTAGACCGCGTGGGCGAGGGCGGCGGCCGCCATTGGGAGCCGGTCGTGGTGCCGCCGGGCGGGGGCGACGCGCCATGAGCCGGACGCTCGTCGACAAGATCTGGGAAGCGCACCGCGTCACCGGCGCGAACGGCAAGGACCTGCTCTGGGTCGATCGGCATTTCGTGCACGAGGGATCGCACCACGCCTTCGGCAAGATCGCGCAGCGCGGGCTGCCGGTGGCCGAGCCGGCGCTGACCTTCGGCGTGGCCGATCACTACGTGCCGACGCGCGGCCGGGACCGGCCGATCGCCGACAATGCCATCGCGCGCATGGTCCGCACGCTGGACGAGAACGCCGCCCGGCACGGGTTTACGTTGTTCGGGCTGGATGATCCCCGGCAAGGCATCGTGCACGTGACCGGCCCGGAACAGGGCCTGACGCTGCCGGGGTCGGTCCTGGTCTGCGGCGATAGCCACACCTCGACCCACGGGGCGTTCGGGGCACTGGGCTTCGGCATCGGCGCGACCGAGGTGGCGCATGTGCTGGCCACGCAGACGCTGTGGCTGAGCCGTCCGAAGCGGATGCGGCTGGTGGTGGACGGCGCGCTGGGGCCGGGCGTGGGCGCCAAGGACATCGCGCTTTCCTGGATCGCGGCACTGGGCGCCGACGGGGCGCGCGGCCACGCGGTGGAATACGCCGGATCGGCCGTGCGCGGCCTGTCGATGGAGGGGCGCATGACCCTGTGCAACCTGTCGATCGAGGGCGGCGCGCGCATGGGCCTCGTGGCGCCCGATGCTGTGACGCTCGACTGGCTGAAGGGACGCCCGATGGCGCCAGCCGGCGCCGACTGGGACACGGCGGAAGAGGCCTGGGCCGATCTCGCCAGCGACCCCGACGCCGAATTCGACCGCGAGGTCACGCTGCACGCCGACCGCATCGCGCCTGTCGTGACCTGGGGCACCTCGCCCGAGGATGCGCTGCCGATCAGCGAGAGTGTGCCCGATCCCGCGCGCGAAGCCGACCCCGCGCGGGCCGAGACGATGCGCGCCGCGCTCGACTACATGGACCTTGCGCCGGGGCGGCCGCTGGACGGGATCCCGGTGAACCGGGTGTTCATCGGGTCCTGCACCAATTCCCGGATCGAGGATCTCCGCGCCGCAGCCGCCGTGCTGGCGGGCCGCACCGCGCGCGTGCCGGGCGTGGTCTCGCCGGGATCGAGCGCGGTCAAGCGGCAGGCGGAGGAAGAGGGTCTCGACCGGGTTTTCACCGAGGCCGGGCTTGACTGGGTCGCGTCGGGCTGTTCGTTCTGCGTGGGCATGAACGGCGACCGCGTGGCCCCCGGCGAACGCTGCGCCTCGACCACCAACCGCAATTTCCGCGGACGGCAGGGGCCGGGGTCGCGCACGCACCTGATGTCGCCCGTGATGGTCGCCGCCGCCGCCGTGACCGGCACGCTGACCGATGCGCGCCCGCTGCTGAAGGGACGGGACGCGGCATGAGCGGCTGGCAGACCCATACCGGCAAGGCCGTGGCGCTGCCGCTGGCCGGCGTCGATACCGACCAGCTGATCCCGGCGCGCTTCATGTCCCGCCCGCGCGACGCAGGCTATGGCGACTACCTGCTGCACGACCTGCGCCATGACGGGGACAGGAAGAAGCCCGACTTCCCGCTGAACCGGGCGGAGGCGCAGGGCGCCTCGATCCTCGTGGCACGGCGCAACTTTGGCGGCGGCTCGTCGCGCGAGGCGGCGGTCTACGCGCTGGCCGACGCGGGCTTTCGCGTCGTCGTGGCGCCGAGCTTCGGCGACATCTTCGCCGGCAATGCGGTCAACAACGGTCTGCTGCCCGCGCGTGTATCGCCCGAGGACGGCGATGCGCTGCTGGCGGCGCTCGAGTCCGGCCCGCAGGAGGCAACCGCCGACCTCCACGCGAGGACCATCTCGCTGTGCGGCATCACGGCCGAATTCACGCTGGACGACGCGCAGGTCGAGAAACTGGTCAATGGCTGGGACGACATCGACGTCACCCGCCAGCACGCCGAGGCCATCGCAGCCCACCGCGCGGCGCTGGCGGCGGATCGCCCGTGGCTGTGGCCGCGACAGGACTGACCCCGCCGCAAGGCGGGCAACCGCCGGGACAACCCGGCACACCGGGGCTTTGATGCCCGACAGACAGGGAGCGTAACTCATGAAACTGACGACCAAGGCCGGGTTCCTGGCCGCGACGATGCTGGCCGGCGCGCCCGCCTTCGCCCAGCAAACCATCAGCGCCGTGCATGCCTTTCCCGAAAGCCTGATCTACACGAAGAGCTTTCTGGAATTCGTCGACAAGGTGAACGAGGCCGGCGAGGGCGTGATCCAGATCGAGGTCCGCGGCGGCCCCGAGGCGATCGGCATGTTCCAGCAGCCCGACGCCGTGCGCAACGGCGTGGTGGACATGGTCTACACGCCCGGCAGCTTCTACGCGGGCGCGCTCCCGGAAAAGGACGCGCTGGTCGCCGCCAACGTGACCGCCGCCGAGGCGCGCGAGAATGGCGGGATCGAGCTGATCGACGAGATCCACCAGGAGAAGATGGGCGTGAAATATCTCGGCTGGTTCGACAGCGGGGTGAGCTACAACCTGTGGTCGGTGAACGAGCCGCAGCTTGACGACGAGGGCAACCTCGACGTGTCCGACTGGAAGCTGCGCGGCAACCCGGTCTACAACGCCTTCTTCACCGAGTATCTCGGCGCGAGCGTCATCGATCTGCCCACCACGGATGTTTACTCGGGGCTCGAGCGCGGCGTGGTCGACGCCACCGGCTGGACGCAGATCGGCCTGATCGACCTGAAGTGGAACGACTTCGTCAACTACCGGATCGAGCCCGACTTCTTCTCGACCGACCTCGGCGTGATCGTGAACCTCGACACGTGGGAAGGCCTGTCGGACGAGGCGAAGACCATCCTGCAGGACACCGCGATCCAGCACGAGATCGACAGCGCCGAGAAGTTGGCCACGTTGCGCGACGAGGAATTCGCCCAGCTCGAAGAGGGCGGCATGCAGGTCGTGACGCTCGAGGGCGAGGCCGCGGCCAACTACCTCGCCGCCGCGCGCGAAAAGACCTGGGAGCGGATGCGCACCCAGATGGAGGCGCACCCGATGGGCACCGGGAACTACGATGCCCTGATCGAGGCGTTCTACGACCCGTCCAAGGATCCGGGCAACTGATCGCGGCGCTACACGCGCTTCAACCGGCGGCGCCGATCCGGCGCCGCCTGCATGCCGGGGGCCTGCCATGCACCGACTGATCCGCGCCTACGACGCGCTCGTGACCGCGATGGCGGTGTTGGCGGGCGCCTTGCTGGTCTGGCTGATGGTTTCGATCATCTGGTCGGTCGCCATGCGCAACCTCGGGATGCAGCCTTTCGCCTGGCTGTTCGTGTCCGGCGAATACGGGCTGTTCTACCTTACGATGCTGGGCGCGCCCTGGCTGGTGCGCAAGCGCGGGCACGTGCATGTCGAGTTGGTCACCGCGATGCTGACCCGGCCGCTGCAGACAGCGCTCAGCCGGGCGGTGGCGGGCCTGTGTGTCGCCGTCTGCGTCGTGCTGGCCTGGTACGGCATCGAGCTGGTCAGCCAGAACATCGAGCGCGCCGCCTTCGACGTGCGTGCCTACTTCACGCCGAAATGGTGGCTGACCATCGCCTTCCCGCTGTCCTTCGGGCTGATGGCGGTGGAATTCGCGCGCTTCGTCTTCGGGCCCGACCTGATGCATTCCGGCGAGGCGGGGATCCACGAATGATGGAGTGGTACTGGGCGCTCGCGCTGCTGCTGGGCAGCATCGTCGGACTGATGGCGATCGGCACGCCGGTCGCACTGGCCTTCCTCGCGGCGAACATCGCCGGGGCGTGGATCTTCATGGGCGGCGGCAACGGCGTGGTGCTGATGCTCGACAACGGGTTCGGCGCGCTGTCGTCCTTCGCGCTCATCCCGATCCCGCTGTTCCTGCTGATGGGAGAGCTGTTCTTCCACACCGGCCTCGGCGCAAGGATGTTCAACGCCATCGACCGGCTGCTGGGCCGCCTGCCGGGACGGCTGAGCTACGTCACCGTCTTGGGCGGTACGGGCTTTGCCACGCTGTCGGGCTCATCAATGGGATCGACCGCGCTTCTGGGCTCGCTGATGGTGCCCGAGATGCAGCGCCGGGGCTATTCCAAGACCATGTCGATCGGCCCGATTCTCGGCACCGGCGGCCTTGCGATCATCATCCCGCCCTCGGCGCTGGCGGTGCTGCTGGCGACGCTGGCCAAGATCGATGTGGGTGCGCTGCTGATCGCGGGCGTGCTGCCCGGGCTGGTGCTGGCCTGCCTCTACGTGGCGATGATCTGGGGCATGACCAAGATGAACCCCGAAGCCGCCCCGGCCTACGAGGTCGAGCCGATCTCGCTGGGTGCGAAGCTGTGGCTGGTGTTTCGCGATATCGTGCCGATGTCGGGCGTCATGGTCGTCGTGGTGCTGATGATGCTCTACGGCATCGCCACCCCCTCCGAGGCCGCGGCGTTTGGCGCGCTGGGCGTGATCCTGCTGGCCATCGCCTTCCGCTGCCTGACCTGGGCTGCATTGCGCAAGTCGGTCGAAGGCGCGCTGAAGGTCACGCTGATGGCCTATCTCATCGTCTTCGGCTCGGCCACGTTCAGCCAGTTGCTGGCTTTCTCGGGCGCGTCGCGCGGGCTGATCAACTGGGCCACGGGGTTCGACCTTGCGCCGATGGCGATGCTGCTGGTGATCTTCGCGGTGCTGCTGCTGCTGGGCATGTTCATGGAGCAGATCTCGATCATGCTGCTGACCGTGCCGATCTTCTTCCCGCTGGCCGAGAGCCTGGGGTTCGACCTGATCTGGTTCGCGCTGATCATGCTGCTGTCGCTCGAGATCAGCTTCACCACGCCGCCCTTCGGGCTGCTGCTATTCGTGATGAAGGGCGTGGCGCCACCGGGCACGACGATGCGCGACATCTACGTGGCCGCGATGCCGTTCATCCTGTGCTCGCTCGTTCTGGTGGGGCTTCTGATCCTGTTTCCGTGGCTCGCGCTCTGGGCGCGGTGAACGGGTGCCTGCCGGGCGACAATGGCCGCCCGGCAGGTCGATCGCTTTAAAGCCGGATGCGGAAGCGGGCGAAGCCCGTGTCGCTGTCGCCGGCCGCTTCGATGTCCACGCTCTCGATCGTCTCGGCGTATTTCGCGCCGGCCGGGCCGGTCTCGAAGATGACCGTGGTGCCGTCCATCGGCGCGAAGGACCAGTTGGCGTCGGCCCTCGGGCTGACGGTCTCCTTCTCGACGATGTAGCGCACGATCACGTCGCGGTTGGTGTCCGGTCCCTCGAAGACGATCGTGTCACCACCCGCGCCCGGGAAGCTGCCGCCGCCCGAGGCGCGGTAGTTGTTCGTCGCGACGATGAACTCCTGCGCGGGGTCGATCGGCTCGCCCTGGTAGCGCAGGTCGGTGATGCGGTTCGCCTCCGGATTCACGACGGCGCCGTCCTTGTCGAACTTCGACGGCTGCGACAGGTCGATCCGGTAGGTCACGCCATCCATCACGTCGAAGTTGTAGGACGGGAAGTCCGGGTTCAGCAACGGCGCGTCCTCGGCCCCCGGTTCGACCTGGTTGAACATGCCGGCCGAGCGTTCCAGCCAGTCCTTCACCTGCTGGCCGGTGACGCGCACCGCGCGCACCGTGTTGGGATACAGGTACAGGTCCGCCACGTTCTTGATTGCGACGTCGCCCACCGGCACGTCGGTGTAGTATTCCGGACCGCCCCGGCCGCCGGCCTTGAAGGGCGCCGCGGCGGACAGGATCGGCAGACCCTCGTGCGGGGTGCCCTGCATCATCTGCTCGATGTACCAGGTCTGGGCGTTGGACACGATCTGCACCGACGGGTCGTCGGCCACCAGCGCGAAGTAGCTGTGCAGCGGCGCATCGGTCTTGCCCACGGCGCGGCGCACGTAAGCCAGCGTCGCGTCGTGATCCTCCTGCACCGAAGCCAGAACCGCCTCGTCGCTTTCCACCAGCGGCGTGATCGAGCGGTCTTCCTCGCGCCGGAAGATCGGCCGCGCCTCGACCGCGTGGGACGCGATGCGCCAGCCGTTGCCGTCGCGCTCCAGCATCAGGTCGACGAGGCCCATGTGGCTGCCCCAGAAGCCGGCCATGACGCCCGGCTTGCCGCCGATCGTGCCCGCGGCGTTGTCCACGCCGGGCCACTCGGCATAGTCCGGCCCCGGGAAGACGAGGTGCGAATGCCCGGTCAGGATCGCGTCGACGCCCTCGACCGCGGCCAGCGGGATCGCGGCGTTTTCCATGCCGTCCTCGTGGTCGGCGGCGCCGATGCCCGAATGGCTGAGCGCGATGACGATGTCGGCGCCCGCCTCCTTCATCTGCGGCACCCAGGCGCGGGCGGCGGCGACCATGTCGCGCGCCATCACGTTGCCCTCCAGGTGCTTGCGGTCCCAGTTCATGATCTGCGGCGGCACGAAGCCGATGAAGCCCACCTTGATCGGATGCGTCTCGCCCGCGCCGTCGGTGATCTGACGCTCGAGGATCACGTAAGGCGGCACCAGGAGCTGGTCCTCGGTCGGCGTCGCACCCGTTGTCTTGGCCACGTTGGCGCAGACGACGGGGAAGTCGGCGCGCCCGATCGCCTTGGTCAGGAAGTCGAGGCCGTAGTTGAATTCGTGGTTGCCCAGCGTCGTGCCGTCGAAGCCCAGCGTGTTCATCGCGGCGATGACCGGGTGCAGGTCGCCTTCCTTCAGGCCCCGCTCGTAGGCCATGTAGTCGCCCATCGGGTTGCCCTGCAGGAAGTCGCCGTTGTCGAACAGCAGCGAGTTCGTGGCCTCGGCCCGGATGTCGCCGATCAGCGACGCGGTGCGGGCGAGGCCCACGGTGTCGACCGGCTTGTCGGCGTAGTAGTCGTAGGGGAAGACGTGCACGTGGATGTCCGTCGTCTCCATGATCCGCAGGTGTGCCTGGCCGGCCTGCGCGCGGGCGGAAAACGGGTGGAGGGCGATGAGGCCGGCGGTGCCCGCAAGGAACGACCGACGCGACAGTTGGATGGGCATTGGAAATCTCCGAATGATGCGCGGGACCCGCCCGCTGGCGGCAATTTACCCGGCGGAGGGCGGACGCGTCGAGTATGCACCAGCGTCAACCGGCGCGAAGCACGGCGGGTTCGCGGGCGCGCTCAGGGACGCGGGGGTCGTCAGAGCGGGCGGATCGTCGGGGCGCTCGGCACGGGCGTGTCGCGGACCTGGCGCAGCAGGTCGATAAACCCGGCAACCTGGTGGGCGGCGGTCGCCTCGCCCTTTTCGGCCATGGCGGCCGAGGCGTCGCCGACGGTGCCCGCGTCGGACAGGTCGCGCGCGATCCAGCCGTACGAGATCGGCCCGACCGGCGGGATGCCGCCGTCCTGCGCGCTCGACCGGTTGTTCGCGGCGCGCGCCATGTCGACCGTGTGTGGCTGGAAGGCCAGCATCAGCGACGTCTCGACGTCGCCGCCGTGGATGCCGTAGGCGCGCTCGGTCTCGGAATACAGGCCCTCGGGCGTGCCGAACCCGGTCCACTGGCACTTGACTGCCAGCATCCCCGCCTGCACACGCAATTCCCGCGACAGGATCGACACGAGGTCGAGATTGCCGCCGTGGCTGTTGACGATGACGATCTTGCGCAGCCCGACGCGGGCGACGGACAGCCCGATCTCGGTCCAGGCGGCCAGCGCGGTCGCCGCGCCCAGCGTGACCGTGCCGGCGGCCCAGAGATGCTCGTTCGACTTTCCCACGCTCTGCACCGGCAGGATGCGCACGTCGAGGTCCTCGGGGCAGGCGGCGCGGAAGCGGGCCAGCATGCCCTCGGCGATCATCGTGTCGGTGCCCACGGGAAGGTGCGGGCCGTGCTGTTCGATCGCGGCGGTAGGCAGGATCGCGATGGTGCGGTCGGGGTCGCAGGCGTCGAATTCCGGCATGCGGTATTCGGCCCAGTCCAGGCGACGGGTCATCGGGCAGGCTCCGGTTCATAGGTGGCGTCAAGGCGGCTGCGCAGGTAATCCGCGCCGGTCACCGGCGGGTATCTGGCGTCGCCGGTGCCGGGCAGCGCTTCGATCACGCTGTCGGGGTTGGGGTCGAGGAAGAAGGCGATGGACTGCCGCGCCCGCGCCGGCGGCAGGACCCGGTGCGGCGTCGAGACGTAGGTGTCGTTCGACCACCGCATGAGGCAGTCGCCGATATTGACGACGAAGGCGCCCGGCACGTGCGGCACGTCGGTCCAGTCCTCGCCGCGCGGCCGCACCTGCAGCCCGGGCTCGCCATCCGTCAGCAGCAGGGTGATCGCGCCGTAATCGGTATGCGCGCCGGCGCCGATCTCGCCTTGGGCACCGGTCGCGGGCGGATACGACAGCAGCCGCAGCGTGGCCAGCGGCGCGTCGAAGTGCCCATCGAAGAAGGTGTCGGGCAGGGCGAGGTCGCGGGCGATGACGCGCATGACCGCGACCCCCAGCTGCCACGCCGCGCCGTAATAGGCGAGCGTCGCGTCGCGAAAGGCCGGCAGGGCGTCGGGCCAGACGTTCACGCCGCGGAACGGCTCGGCCGCCAGGACACGCGGGTCGTTGGCGGCAAGGTCGAGGCCGACGTTGAACGCCTGCTTGCGATCCACGGCGCCCGAGTCGCGGTCGAGCCGTTCGGTCCCCTCGGCGGCCCATCCGCGGTTGTGCGGGTTGCGCAGGATGCCCAACGGAGCCTTCTCGAACTCGGGCAGCGCGAAGAAGGCGCGGGCCTGCGCGAAAGTCCGGTCGATCACGTCGGCGGGCACCGGATGCCCGGCCAGCAGGAAGAAGCCGGGGTCGCGGCATGCCGCGCCCAATGCGGCGGCAAAGCCGTCGGGATCGGTCGCGCGCTGCGACCAGTCGAGCACGGGGATCGTCGTCACGAAGGCTGCTCCTGTCTGCGAGACAGCGGGCGCGCCAGCCGGTCGACCTTGGCCGCCACGCGGTCGAGATGGCGCGCCAGGCTGTCGCGCGGCGCGCTGTCCATGAGGTAATGCGCGGCGAATGCTGTTCGGCAGCGGCGCGCGCAAAGCAGGCGCACCCCGCGCAGGATCGTGCGCCGCCCCG
>NZ_JBELMH010000021.1:37217-39144 GCF_042096055.1 Citreimonas sp.
CGGCAGCGGCGCGCGCAAAGCAGGCGCACCCCGCGCAGGATCGTGCGCCGCCCCGGCGCGCCGATCAGCCGGGTCAGCCACCAGCTTGCCCCGCAGGTGGTGAAGACGCCCAGCCGCGTCACGTGCGTCAGCCCGGGCCTGATGTCGGCATGCGTCTCGTCCGGCATCAGGAACGCGACGCCCGGCAGCAGCACCCGGTCGAGCCAGCCCTTCAGCATGGCGGGCTGGCCGTACCACCAGGTGGGATAGACGAAGATCAGCGTGTCGCACCAGCGCAGTGCCGCCACGTGCACGGCGACAGGGGTCGCGTTGCCGGCGGCCTCGTAGCCTGCGTGCTCGTCCGGACTCAGCACCGGGTCGAAACCCTCGGCGTAGAGGTCGATCAGCCGGTGGGCGCCGCCCGCAGCCTCGATCCGCCGCAGCACGGTGTCGCGCACGGCGGCGGTGAAGCTGTCCGCGCGCGGATGGCAGTAGACGACCAGCGCGCGCATCACAGGCGCTCCATCTCGCGCCCGACGCGGTCGAGGAACCGGCCGCGTGTCGCGTCCGAGGCGCGGTTCATGTCGTAGAGTGCCACGTAGCGCGTCCGCTCGGGCCGGCAGACGTGCCAGACCGCGCGCGTAACGCATCTGCGCGGCGGATCGCCCACCAGCAGCGCCCGCATGCGCGTTCCGCCATAGGTGGTCACCGCGGCGAGCTTGTGGATCTGCGTGAGGTTCGGGCGCACCTTTCCGTCCTGCAACTTGAAGGATACGCCAGGCAGGAAGACCCGGTCGAGGAACCCCTTGAGGATCGCGGGGTAGCCAAAATTCCAGACCGGAAAGACCATGATTAACGCATCGGCCGCGCGCAGACGCTCGACGTAATCGGCCACCGGCGCGGTGTTTGCGCCGACCGCGTGGTAGCCGCGCCGCTCGTCCGCGCTCAGCACCGGGTCGAACCGTTCGGCGTTGAGGTCGCACAGGTCCACGTCGACTCCGCGCCGGTCGAGCGCGCCGACCACCCTGTCCTTCAGCGCGGCCGAGAAACTGTCGGCGCAGGGATGGGCAAAGAGCACGAGAGCCTGTCTCACGCGGCCCCCGTGGTGTTCCGCGCGGCGTGCGTCATTCGGCCGCCTTCAACCCGGGATAGGCGTACATCCGGTCATAGGCCCAGTCCGGATCGTCCCACGCGATCATCTTTCCGGGATTGAGCAGCCCCTTGGGGTCGGCCTCACGCTTGAAGCGCAACTGGCGGTCGTCCACCGTCTGCCGTCCGCCTTCCTCGAGCGTGTAGCGATGCGGGTTGAAGATCATGGCGCCGGCCTCTTCGTGCAGGCGCACGATCTCGTCGAGCCGCTCCTCCGTGGTGAACTTGACCAGGCTCAGCCCCGCGAACATCACCTTTCCGTTCTCGCGCAACACCTCGAGATGCTGCAGCACTTCCGGAGAGAACTCGGCCCGCATCTTTTCCACCAACTCGCGGTGCTTGGGAAAGCCATAGCGCACCTGAAGGTAGGTGATCGACGGATCGATCTTGAGCGCACGCAACGTGGTGTGGTTCCAGCCGTATTCGAACACGCGCCCTGGCGCCTTGGGCCAGTCGTGATCGTCGCTGCGGTAGATCACGCGCGCGCCGGGGCGGCGGGCCGTGAAGGTTTCGAACCCGTCCATGGACTGCGGCGCGACCAGCAGGCCCACGAGGTTCGTCCCCGGCTCGACATGCGGGCGGACGCGCTGGAAATAGTCATGCGCGATCGGCGCCTCGAACACGGTGGCGAGCTTGATCAGGATGCCGTCCTGGTTGGCGAGATCCTCGGCGAATTCCATCGCGGGGGTGAAATCGTCGAAGGCCACGAGCATCTCGACCCAGTCGTAGGCCGGGGCGAGCGGCAGCTCGAGCTCGGTGATGATGCCGTTGGTGCCGTAGGCGTGGGAGACCCGCGCCA
>NZ_JBELMH010000022.1:0-38999 GCF_042096055.1 Citreimonas sp.
TCTGCGCTGTTCATCTGCGCGTCGATCCTGGTCTCGGTCTCGTTCGCGCCGATCCTGCTGTCGGCTACCGTGGTCCCGGCGGTCGAGGTGGCGCGGCCGATGCCGCTGCGCGCGCTCTTCAAGGGCTCGCCGCTGGGGACGGTCGGGATTTTCCTGCTGGGCAGCGTCTATGCCACGCAATCGGGCATGGGCGCGGTCTTCGGCACCAAGATCGGCATGAGCCCGTCGCAGATCGCCCTGTTCGTGGCGATGCTGTTCGCGGGCGCGCTGGTGCTGCAATATCCGATCGGGTGGCTGTCGGACCGGATCGACCGGCGCAAGCTGATCCTGGGTCTGGCGGTGCTGGGCGGGGCGGCCTGCGTACTGGGCTGGCTGACCGGCGGCGCGCTCTGGCTGCTGATGGCGGCGGCGTTCCTGGCCGGCGGCGTGACGACGCCGCTTTACGCCCTGTTCCTGGCCTACACCAACGACTCGCTGTCGGCGTCGGACATGCCGGCGGCGTCGGGCGGACTGGTCTTCACCTTCGGGCTGGGCGCCATCGTCGGCCCGCTGGTCACCGGCTGGGCGATGCAGCGGCTGGACCCGTTCGCCTTCTGGCTGGTGCTGGGCCTGACCTTCGCGGCGATCGCGCTCTACGCCCTCTACCGGATGACCCAGCGGAGCGTGACGCCGACGGACGCGACCGAGAGCTACCTCAACGTGCTGCCGACGGCCTCGCCGGTGGCGGTCGAGGCGGCGGGCGACTGGGCGCAGGAACAGGCCGAAGCCGGGCGCGAGGCGGAGGCGACCTGACCGCCCGCGCCGGTGTCCCATCGTGGGACATGCTTGCGACCCAGTAAAATCAATGGCTTGCAGAGACGCTTTAACCTTTCGTCAAGAAAGGCATGCCGGAACTTTTGTCATCTCAGCCTCCGGCTAGCCGCGGATCCGGGGCGCTTTCCGTGCCGTCCGCGCTCGGAACATCGGTCCGCGGCCCTCGTTCTGCAGGAAACCACAGCAGGAGCATGGCCGATGCAGCATCTGGACGACATCTTCGAGCTTTCCCGGCAGACCCCGCGCGGCGCTCTGTCGCCGTGGTTCGACGCCCGGCTGCGCGCGCAGGTCGAGGCCGGGCACTTCCCGTCGACCGAGCGGATGCAGGCGATCGGCCAACGGCTGGTGCAGCAGCTTGCGGATTACCGCGAGCAGGCCGGCGTCTCGACCGCCGTGCTGGGCATGTCGGGCGGCGTCGACAGCGCCGTCACGGCGGCGCTGCTGAAGGCCGCCGGCTGGCGCGTCGTCGGCTACACCCTGCCGATCGAGCAGGACCCCGTCGAGACCGAGCGCGGTGTCGAAGCATGCGAGGCGCTGGGGCTGGAGCACCTGCACATCGACCTGTCCGACCAGTATCGCAGCATGGTCGACGGCCTCGGCGCGCTGCACGAGGACCTGCGCGGCGGCGATACCGCGCCCCTGCGTACCCGGCGCGGCAACATCCGGGCGCGGCTGCGGATGATCACGCTCTACGATCAGGCGCATCGCTGGGGCGGGCTGGTGGCCAGCACCGACAACTTCTCGGAGCTGGGCGCGGGGTTCTGGACGCTGCACGGCGACGTCGGCGACCTCGCACCGGTGCAGTCGCTGCTGAAATCGTGGGAAATCCCGTGGATGGCCCGCGCATACGGCGTGCCCGAACGCACCTGGCGCGCCAGCCCCACCGACGGGCTGGGCATCGGCGAGGGCGACGAGGCGCAGATCGGCGCGACCTACCTGGAATGGGACATCGTGATCTTCGCGGTGCTGGACGCGCTGCAGCGCGATCCGAACCTGAGCATCGACGACATCCCCGAGGCGCTGCAGGCGACGGACGATCCGGCCGCGATGCGCGCGATCGAGACGGTGCTGCACCGGATGCGCGGCACCTGGTTCAAGCGGCTGAACCCGATCGTGCTGGACCACCCGAAGGCCGAGCGCATCGTCATGCTGGACCTGATCGACGACCGGCTGTTCCGCCCGGCCGTGCTGCGCGACGACCGCGCGCTGACGGCGTTCTCGGGCGAGATCGGCATGCTGGGCCAGCGGCTGGCGAACCGGCTGAAGGCGCGCGAGGTGCGCGTGGTCACGGCCGAATCCTGCACCGCCGGGCTGCTGGGCGCGTGCATCGCGTCCACGCCGGGGAGCTCGTCCGCGCTCGAAGGCAGCTTCGTAACCTATTGCCCCTCGATGAAGATCGACGGGCTGGGCGTGCCCGACGCGCTGATCCGCGAGAAGACCGTCTACGATGCCGAGGTGGCCGGCGCGATGGCCCGCGGCGCGCTGGAGCGTGCGCCGGGCGCGGGGCTGTCCATCGCGATCACCGGCGTCGCCGGGCCGACGCCCGACCAGGGCAAGCCGGTCGGGCTGGTCTACATCGCGACGCAGCGCAGCGGGGCCGAGCCGGAGGTGACCGAATGCCACTTCGACGGCCAGCCGCAAGAGATCGTCGCCGCCACGGTGCGCAAGGCGCTGGAACTGGCGCTGGACGCGCTGGACTGAGGCGCCCTGCCCTTCCCGGGCTCAGGCGGTGGCGAGGTCCAGCACTGGGCCGTTCAGCAGCGCGGTGAGCGCGCCGAAATACCCTTCGGATCGGGCGGGCAGCGCCGGGTCCGAGGTGATCGCCACGGCAAGGCCGCGGTCGCGGTTCGCGGCGATGATCTGCCCGCCATAGCCGCGCGCCAGCGCATAGCCGGTGTCGGTGAGGAACCAGCCGTAGCCGTAGGACATGCCCGACCAGGGCGAGCGCGCGCGCGGGCGCAGCGACGCCTCGATCCAGTCGGCGGGGATGACCTGCGTGCCCTCGTATCGTCCGCCGTCGCGCAGCATGCGCGCGATGCGCAGCATGGCGGTCGGGCGCAACGCCATCTCGTTCCCGCCGAGGTAGTAGCCCTGCGGGTCGCGGGTCCAGGCGGGAATCTCGATCCCCAGCGGATCGCCCAGACGCGCGCGGGCGAGCGACAGCAGGCTTTCGCCCGAAGCCTCGGCCAAGGCGGCACCCAGGATGTGGGTCGAGCCGGTGGAGTAGAGCATCCGCCCGCCCGGCTCGGCCACCATCGGCCGGCTGAGCGCGTCGGCCAGCCAGTTGCGCGACGAGACCCAGGCGCCGTAATTGCCGCCCGAGGTGCGCTCGAGCCCGGCGCGCAGGGTCACGAGGTCCTCCATCGTGATCGCGCCCGCGCCGTCGGTCGCGTCGGCGGGCAGTACCGACGGCGCCACCTCGGCCAGCGTGGCGTCGACCGACGCGATCTCTCCGCGTTCGATGGCGGTGCCCAGCAGCAGCGCGACGAGGCTTTTCGAGCAGGACTTGATGTTGGCCAGCCGGTCGAGGCCGGGGCCGCGCGGCGCCTCGGCGAAGATCACGTCGCCGCCGCGCGCGACCTGCAGCGAATGCAGCTGCGGCAGGTCGGCGATGGCGGCGCGCAGGCGGTCTTCCTGGGCGCGCAGGGCGGCCGGCGCGGCAAGCGTCGCGACGGCGGTCAGGGCGAAGGTGCGGCGGTTCATCATGGTTCGACCATGTGCGCGCGGCGCGCCCCAAGTCGAGCGGGCGCGGGTCACAAGGCCGTGGGCGGTTTCGCGGGCGCGTTGTGGCTCAGGCGGCGGGCATGCGCCGCCGCGCCGGACCTCAGGCGGCGGGCATGCCTTTCGGGCGCATCAGGCGCTTCTGCGCGGCGATGCGGAACGGCGCGTTGGGCGCGCCGTAGCCCTTGTAGTCGCCGCGCCGCTCGACGATCTCGAGGAACAGGCCCGCGTGGAAGGGGCGCGAATACATCTGGAAGAAGGCGCCGGTCGCGTCCTCGTCGTAGAGGATGTTGGCGGCGCGGAGCCGGTCGAGCAGCCCGGCGTCGAGGTCGAAACGCGCGGCGAGGTCGTCGTAGTAGTTCGCGGGGATCGGCAGCGCCTTGAAGCCGAGTTCGGCCAGCCGCTCGGCCGCGGCGAAGATGTCGTCGGTGGCGAAGGCGATGTGCTGCACGGCGGCGCCGAGGCTTTCGGCCAGGAACCCGCCCGCCAGCGTGCGGTAGCTTTCGGCGCCGTTCAGCGTCAGCCGCAGCGCGCCGTCGGGCGTCGCCAGCGCCTGGCTGCGCACCAGCCCGTCGGGGTCGATCACGTCGACCATGGGCGCCTTGTCCATCGCCAGCAGCGTGGTCCAGAACAGCGACCACGACAGCATCTCGTCGTAGCTCATGGTCTGGGCGACGTGGTCGATGGCGGAGAGGCCCGCGCCGGTGTCGGGGGCGCCCTCCTCGGTCTCGAACTCGACCTGCCAGACGGTGTCGAGCCCCGAGGCGCTGTCGAGGAAGTGCAGCACCGAGCCGCGCAGGCCCCGGATCGCGGGGATGTCGAGCTCGCCCGGCCCCAGCGGCTGGTGGAACGCCTCGGCCCCCAGGGCGGTCGCGCGTTTGAGCGCGGCGCTGGCGTCGCCGACGGTGATGCCGAGATCGCACACCGACGTGCCGCGGGCGTTGAAGGCGGCGCCGGCGTGGCCCGTCGTCTCGGCGTTCAGCACGATGCGGATGTCGCCCTGCTGCCAGAGCGTCAGCTTCTTGGCGATATGCCGCCCGCGCCGGGTGAAGCCGAGGCTGGCGAGCAGCGTTTCCAGCTGCGCCTGTTCCTCGCCCCGCGTGGCGAATTCGATGAAGGACACGCCCTGCACCTCTGCGCGGGCGGGAAAGACGGGCAGGTCGACGCTGTTTTCCGGCTCGGCCCGGCGGACGTCGTCGGCGAGTGCCACGAGGCTGCGATAGCCGTCGCGCGCCACGGTCAGCGGGCTGCCGCCGCGGAACTGGTCGTTGAAGATCTCGAGGCTGGCGGGCCCGGCATAGCCGGTGGCCGCGACCGCGCGCATGAAGCCCGCGACATCGAGGTCGCCCTCGCCCGGCATGTTGCGGAAGTGGCGCGACCAGTAGAGCAGGTCCATCTCGATCAGCGGCGCGTCGGCCAGCTGCACGAAGAAGATCCGGTCACCGGGGATGGCGCGGATCGTGTCGCTGTCGATCTTGCGCGCCAGCGAGTGGAAGCTGTCGAGGATCAGGCCGACGTTGGGGTGGTCGGCGCGGCGCACCACCTCCCAGGCGTCGCGGTGGTCGTGGATGTGGCGGCCCCAGGCCAGCGCCTCGAAGCCCACGCGCAGGCCGCGTTCGGCGGCACGCTCGCCCAGCTCGGCGAAGTCGTCGGCGGCGCGGTCGATGCCGCCCAGCGATTGCGGATGCACCGACGAGCAGACCAGCACCAGGTCGGTGCCCAGCTCCTGCATCAGGTCGAACTTGCGCTCGGCCCGGTCGAAGGCCTTGCGGCGCAGGTCGCCGGGCAGCCCCTCGAAGTCGCGGAAGGGCTGGAACAGCGTGATCTCGAGCCCGCGCTCGCGGATCATGGCGCCCACCTCGCGCGGGGGGCCGTCATGGGCGATGAAGTCCTGCTCGAAGATCTCGATCCCGTCGAAGCCGGCCTCGGCGATGGCGTCGAGCTTCTCGGGCAGGCTGCCCGAGATCGAGACGGTGGCGATCGAGGTCTTCATGGCGGCATCCGGTCCAGGGGGGGCGCCGGGGATGCCGGCGCGCGTTTCGGGAAGGACACCAGATCGGGCGGCAAGGTCAAGGACGCCGGGCGGCGCGTTCCGGCGGACGGCCCGCCCGGTCGCCTTGTCGTGAGGCGGGCGCGTCGGGTCTTTTCCGATCCCCCGCACGGCGCTATGCAGACGTGACGTCACACGATCCGGAGCGCGCCCCATGACCCTGACCCGACGACGCTTCCTGACCGCCTCGGGCGCGGGGCTGTGCGCGCTGGCGGTGCCGACGCTGGCCCGCGCGCGGGCGATGCCGGTGCTGCAGGCCGGCCCGTCGAGCGCGCAGATCGCGCCCCTGCCCTACCCGGTCACGCCGGTCTGGGCCTACGGACCCGAGGGCGTGCGCGGCACGATCCCCGGCCCCGAGATCCGCGTGCGCGCCGGCGACCGGGTGCGGCGGCGGCTGTCGAACGGCCTCAGCCAACCGACGGCGGTGCACTGGCACGGCATCCGCATCGACAACGCGATGGACGGTGCGGCCGGGCTGACGCAGGACGCGGTCGAGCCGGGCGACGTCTTCGACTACGACTTCGTCGCGCCCGACGCGGGCACCTACTGGTACCATTCGCACAACCGCAGCTGGGAGCAGGTGGCGCGCGGCCTTGCCGGTCCGCTGATCGTCGAGGAGGCCGAGCCGTGGGCGGGCCTCGAAGGCGCGGCCACGCGCGAGGTGACCTGCGTGCTGGACGACTGGCGCCTGGTCGCCGACGGCGCCATCCACGAGGAGAGCTTCGGCGCGCTGCACGACGCGGCGCATGGCGGGCGGCTGGGCAACACCGTGACGCTAAACGGTGCGTCCGAGACCGCGCTGCCGGTGCGCGCGGGCGAACGGCTGCGCCTGAGGCTGATCAACGCCGCGACCGCGCGGGTGATGCCGCTGCGCATCGACGGCCACGCGGCGACGGTGATCGCGCGCGACGGGTTCGCGACCGCGCCGCAGGCGATGGACGAGGTCGTGCTGGCGCCCGCGCAGCGCGCCGACATCGTGATCGACTGCACCGGGGCGCCGGGTTCGCGCGCGTCGATCCTGCTGGACGCGGGCCGCGGCGAATGGGTTCCCATCGCGTCGCTGGCCTATTCCGGCGAGGCGCCGCTGCCGACGGTCGAGGCGCCGGTGCGCCCCTTGCCCGATCCCGCCTGGCGCGACCCCGACCTCGGCTCGGCGCAGCGCGAGGAGCTGCTGATGGAGGGCGGCGCGATGGGCGGGCTGTCGGGCGCAATGCTGGACGGCACGCGGCTGGACGCGCGCGCGCTGGCGGAAAAGGGCAAGGTCTGGGCGTTCAACGGCATCGCCGGCGGCATGCACACGCGGCTGTTCCGCATCGCGCGCGACCGCACCATGCACCTGACCCTGCGCAACGACACCGCCTGGCCGCACGGCATCCACCTGCACGGGCACCATTTCCAGGTGCTGTCGCGCGACGGCGTGGCCGAGCCCGGCCGGGTGCTGCACGACACGGTGCTGGCCGGCCCGCGCGAGGTGGTCGAGATCGCCTTCGTCGCGGACAACCCGGGCAAGTGGATGATCCACTGCCACATGCTCGACCACCAGGCGAGCGGCATGATGGGCTGGTTCGAGGTCGCCTGAGCCTCAGGCCCCGGCGGGCACGCCGTCGACCAGCACGCCCGTCGGGCGCATGCCCTCGTCGAAGAGCGTGAGGCTCGCGCGCATGCCGGGGCGCAACCCGCCCAGTTCGTGCTGCAGCCCCATGACGCGCGCGGGCGTCTCGGTCGCCATCTGCACCGCGCGGGCCAGCCCGCAGCCGGTCAGCCTGTCCATGCGCCGCACCGCCTGCGCCATCCCCAGATCGGCGCCCGCCAGCGTGCCGGCGGCGTCGGTCAGCCGCCCGTCGCGGCGGTGGATCGTCTTGCCCAGCAGATCGAAGGTGCGGATATCGCTGCCCAGCGGCGCCATCGCGTCGCTGACGAGGAACAGCCGCTCGGGGCCCAGAATCCGCAGCGCCAGCTCCAGGTTGGCGGGGTGCACGTGAACGCCGTCGGCGATGATCCCGGCGCGCAGGCGGCGCGCGGCGAAGGTGGCGCCGACGGTGCCGGGCTCGCGCGGGGTGATCTGCGACATGGCGTTGAACAGATGCGTGACGCCGGCGAGGCCCGCCGCCTCGGCCCGGATCATGTCCGTGCCACGCGCCTCGGTGTGGCCGGCGAAGACGCGGATGCCGGCCTTCGTCAGGCGGTGGATGGCCTGTACCCCGCAGATTTCGGGCGCGAGGGTGACCAGCAGCGGCAGGCCCGCCGCGGAGAGCGTGGCAAGGTCCGCGTCGTCCGGGGGGCGGATCGCCTCGGCCGGATGGATGCCGGGGCGGTCTGGCGACAGGAACGGCCCCTCGAGGTGCAGGCCCAGAAGCGCGGGGATGGTCGCGCGGGCGGTGCGGACGGCGTCGATCGCGCGGGCATAGCGCGTGCCCGCGTCGGTGATGAAGGTGGGCAGGATGTGCGCGGCACCCTCGCGCGCGGCGGCGGCGGCGATGATGCGCAGCGTCTCCGGGTCGGGCGCGTCGTTGAACAGCACGCCGCCGCCCCCGTTGACCTGCAGGTCGATCAGGCCGGGCGTCACGGTGTGCGCCTCGGCCAGCACCGGCAGGTCGCGGCGCGCGTCGGCCAGCGCGGGCGTGTCGGCGATGCGCCCGTCGCGGATGACGACCGCGCGGGCGTGGCGCGCGGTCGCGCCGGTCCCGTCGAAGAGCCGCGCCGCGCGGATGATGCCGTCTGTCATGGTCTCGTCCGTCGAAGCCCCGGCACCGGGCATGCCCGAGGATCGGGCGCGGCGCAAGCGGCGCCGTCACCTGCGGCCGCGGGGGCGCGAGAGGCCCTGCCCCGGGAGATTCGCGGATGGGCCAAGCCCCTGCGCACGAGGATGCCGCGGCGCGCCCCTTGCACCCGCCGCGGGGCTGGGCGACGATGGCGGCTCGCCCTACGTTCGCGCGGGGTACCGATTGCCGCCCAGCGGCCCCGCAAGAGCCATGCCGATGCAACCCTCCTCCGCCGCACATCCCTCAGCGCCCGGGCTTCGCGCCGTGACGCGCCCGGGCACGGACGTGCCGGTGGACCCGCCCGAGGGGCTGCCGCCACCCGAGGATCTGATCGCCTGCCCGGGCTGCGACGCGCTGTACGTGGCGCAGATGCCGGATCCGAAGGCGCGCGCCGTGTGCGAGCGGTGCCACCGCGTGCTGATCGCGCCGCGGCTGGACGCGGGCCTGCGGATCATCGCGCTGACGCTGGCGATCACGATCCTGGTGACGGCGGCGGTGTTCTTTCCCTTCCTGCAGATCGAGGCGGCGGGCTTCGGCAACCGCGCGTCGATCCTCGACGTGGCGACGTCGTTCCGGTCGGGGCTGCTGGTGCTGGTGTCGATCGCCACGATCGCGGTGATCGTGCTGGTGCCGCTGGCGCGCACGCTGCTGCTGCTCTACGTCCTCGTGCCGCTGACGGCCGGGCGCAGGCCCGCGCGCCACGCCCGCGGCGCGTTCCGCCTGGCGCAGGAGATGAAGCCCTGGGCGATGACAGAGATCTTCGCCATCGGCTGCGCGGTGGCGCTGGTCAAGGTCGCCTCGCTGGCGCATCTGGAGTTCGGGCCGGCGTTCTGGATGTTCTCGGTCCTGGTCGTCATCGTGATCGCCAACGACATCTACATGTGCTCGTGGTCGATCTGGAAATCCATCGAGGACGCGGAATGATCACCGCACGCGAGGCCGGGCTGGTCGCCTGCCGGCGCTGCGCACGCGCCTGGCCCATGGGCACCGACCGCTGCGGGCGCTGCGGGTCGCGGCTGGTGTCGCGCGACACGACCTCGCTGTCGCGGGTCTGGGCGTGGTGGGTCGCGGGCGTGATCTGCTACATCCCGGCAAACCTGTCGCCCATGCTGGTGACCACCACGCTGCTGCAGAGCGAGGAGAACACCATCGTCGGCGGCGCGGTCGAGATCGCGAAGAGCGGCGATTACGGCGTCGCCGCGATCGTGCTGATCGCCTCGGTGGTGATTCCGGTGGGCAAGTTCATCGCCATCGCCTACCTCGCGATCACGGTGGCGCGGCGCAGCGCGCGCGGGCCGCTGGCGCGGTTCCGGCTGTACGAGGTGGTCGAATTCATCGGCCGGTGGTCGATGATCGACGTGTTCGTGGTGGCCATCCTGTCGGCATTGGTGCAGCTTTCGGTCGTGGCCTCGATCCGGCCAGGGCCCGCGGCGCTGACCTTCGCGCTGTCGGTCATCTTCACGATGCTTTCCGCGCAGTCCTTCGACACGCGCATGATATGGGACCCGCCCCGGCGGCGGGACAGAGACGACGCATGACGCAGACCCCCGACCCCGTTCCGATCCGCTCCGAAGGCCGCGGCTCCGGCATCTCGCTCGTCTGGCTGGTGCCGATCGCGGCGCTGGCCGTCGCACTGGGGGCCGCGTGGCGCAACTATGCCCAGCAGGGGCCGCTGATCACCGTGACCTTCGGCAACGCCGCCGGCGTCAGCGCCGACGAGACCGCGCTGCGATTCCGCGACATCACCGTCGGCATCGTCGAGGAGGTCGGCTTCTCGGAGGACCTGAACCAGGTCGAGGTGACGATCCGTCTGGATCAGGAGATCGCGCCCTACGTGGACGCGGAGGCGCGCTTCTGGGTGGTGCGGCCCGAAGTCACCGCGCAGGGGGTGACGGGCCTCGATACGGTGCTGTCGGGCGTCTACATCCAGGGCGCCTGGGACGGCACGATCGGCGCGCCCGAGGAGGTGTTCCAGGGGTTCGATTCCGCGCCGCTGGTGCGGGCCGGCGAAGAGGGCGTGACGTTCCGCCTGCGCTCGGACGAGGGGCTGCCGGCCGCCGAGACGCCGATCCTGTTCAAGGGCGTTCAGGTGGGCCGCGTCGCCGGCGCCGAAATCATGCCCGACGGGCTGACGGTGCAGTCCGACGCGGTGATCCTGGCGCCCTACGACGCGCTGGTGACGGCGTCGTCGCGGTTCTGGGACATCTCGGGCTTCTCGCTGTCGCTGGGGGCCGAGGGCGCGGGGCTGGACTTCACCTCGCTGTCGTCGCTGATCTCGGGCGGTGTGACGTTCGAGACGCTCGGCTCGGGCGGGCAGCCGCTGGTCGAGGGGATGGTGTTCGAACTGCACCCCGACGCCGAGGCCGCGCGCGAGGATTTCTTCCTCGAGGGCGAGGGCACGACCGTCGACATGATGATGGTCTTCGACGACAACCTGGCCGGCCTGCGCGCCGGCGCGCCGGTCGAGCTGGGCGGGCTGCGCATCGGCGAGGTGGTGACGATCTCGGGGCTGGTCGACGAGGAACGCTTCGGCGACAGCGAGGCGCGGCTGCTGGCGACGCTGCGGATCAACCCCGCGCGGATCGGTCTGCAGGACGACGCGGACCAGGACGCGCTGATCGACTTCCTGAACACCCGCGCCGCCGACGGGCTGCGCGGACGGCTGACCAACGCCTCGCTTCTGACCGGCGGTCTGAAGGTGGAACTGGTCGACATCCCCGGCGCGGGGGCCGAGCAGGTCGACGCGACGGCCGAGCCCTACCCCGCGATCCCGACCGCGCCGGCCTCGGTCACCAACGTGGCGGCGAGCGCGCAGGGCCTGCTGTCGCGGGTCGACGCGCTGCCGGTCGAGGAAGTGCTGGAGAACGCCATCGGCCTGATGGCCGACGCGCGGGCGGTCATCGGCTCGGACCAGGTGCGCGAATTGCCCTCTGAGGTGTCGGACATCCTGGCGCAGCTGCAATCGGCCTCGGCCCGGGTGGACGGGCTGCTGGAGACGCTGGAACAGGAGCAGGCGGCGCAGGCGCTGGTGCGCGCGATCGACACGCTGGCCGACACCGCCGACGCGCTGCCGCCGCTGGTGGACCAGGCGCGCGGCGTGCTCGAGACGGTACAGACGCTGCCGCTCGAGGACTTGGTGCGCCAGGCAAACGACGTGCTGGCCGCCGCCGAGACGCTGCTGGATTCCGACGCGACGCGCGCGATCCCGCAGCAGGTGACCGACGCGCTGGCCGAGGTGCAGGAGACGCTGGGCGCGGTGCGCGCCATCGCCGGCGCGGCCGAGACGCAGGCCCTGCCGGGCGAGGCGCAGGCGCTTCTGGCCGAGTTGCAAAGCGCCAGTGCCCGCATCGACGCGCTGCTGGCGCAGGTCGAGGAACAGGACACCGTGGGCGCGGTCACCGCCGCCGTCCGCGACCTGGGCGAGGCCACGAGCGGGCTGCCGGCGCTGTCCGAACAGGCCAGCGCCCTGCTGGAAGAGGCGCGCGCCCTGCCCCTGCAGGACCTGGTGCGCCGCGCCGACGCGGTGCTGGCCTCGGCCGAGACGCTGATCTCGGACGAGAGCACGCGGGCCGTGCCGGCCGAGGTGAACGCCGCGCTGGAGGAGTTGCGCCAGACGCTGTCGTCGATCCGCGCGATCGCGTCGAACCCGCAGACGCAGGCGCTGCCGGCGCAGGTCTCGGGGCTGGCGGCGGATCTGCAGGCGGCCGCCGCGCGGGTCGACGCGCTGCTGGCCGAGGTGCAGGAGCGCGACGTGGTGGGCCGCGTGATCGCCGCGGTCGAGGACGTGGAAACCGCGGCCGCCGGGCTGCCCGAGCTGACGCAGCAGGCCAACGCGCTGCTGCGCACCGCGCGCGAGCTGCCGCTCGACGCGCTGACGCAGCGGGCGTCGACGCTGGTCGCCTCGGCCAACGCGATTCTGGGCCAGGAGGCAGCGCAGGACATCCCGGCCGAGCTGAACGGCGCGCTGTCGGCCCTGCGCGAGACGCTTCAGACGCTGCAGGACGGCGGACTGGTCGACAACGCCAACGCCACGCTCGCCTCGGCGCGCGAGGCGGCCGAGGCGCTGGCCGAGGCCAGCCGCTCGCTGCCGGACCTGGCCACGCGGCTGGGCGCGGTCGCCGACCAAGCGGGCACGACGCTGGAGGGCTACAGCCGCAACAGCCAGTTCTCGCGCGACCTGCAGGGCGCCATCCGCCAGATCGAAAGCGCGGCCGAGGCGGTCGACCGGCTGGCCCGGCAGATCAGCCGCGATCCTTCCTCGCTGATCCAGGGACGATGAAACAGGGACGATGACCATGATCCGCACCACGATTGCCCTGCTGGGGCTGAGCCTCGGCGCCGCCTGCGGCGGGCCCGACATCCGCTTCGCCGCGCCCGCGTCGGTCCCGTCCGAGCGGATCGCCTCGGTCTACGACCGGATCGAGGTGATCCAGGTGGGCCTGCCGATCTACGCCACCACCGAGGAGATCGTGTTCCAGGACGCGACCGGGGCGATCACCCCGACCGAGGCGCTTTGGGCGGACGAGCCGGCGCGCGCGGTGACGCTGCAGCTGTCGCGCGACCTGGCCGCGCTGACCGGCGCGCTGGTGGCGCCCGAGCCCTGGCCGTTCCGCGACTTTCCCGACGCGCAGGTCGACGTGCGGGTCGAGGATTTCGTCGCCACCGCGGCCGGGACCTTCGTGCTGACCGGCCAGTACTTCGTCGCCCCCGAGGAAGAGGCGCAGGGACCCGACCGGGCGGTGCGCTTCTCGCTGTCGGCGCCGATCGTGGGCGAGGCCGGCCCGCGCGCCATCGCGGCGGCGCGCAACGCGGCCGTCACGCAACTGGCGCAGCAGATCGCGGCGAACGGGCTACGGTAGCGGCCTAAAGCGCGTCGAGGACTTCGCCCGCGATGCGGGCGGTGTCGTCCCACGACGGCAGGCGCGCGCCCGCCGCCGCCGAGGCCGCGGCGAGGGATTGGCGCAGGGCCGACCCCGTAAGCACCCGTCGCAGCGCATCGGCGAAAGCGCGGGCGTCGTCGGGCGGCACCAGCAGGCCCGCGCCCTGCGGCACCGTGTCGGGCACGGCGCCGGTGGCGCAGCTGACGATGGGCAGGCCGCGCACCAGCGCCTCGTCGAAGACGATGCCGTAGCCCTCGTATCGGGTGGCCAGAGCGAAGACCGACGACTGAGACCAGAGCGTGTCCAGCCGCGCCTGCTCGACCCGGCCCGCCAGATCCAGCCGCGCGCCGAGGCCGCTTTGCGCCGCCATCCCGGCCAGTTGCGCGGCATGGGCCGCGTCCCACGGCTGGCCCACGATGACCGCGCGCCAGTCGAGGTCGACAAGCTGCATCAGCGCGGCGATCAGCACGTCGTGCCCCTTGCGCGGGTGCTGGATGCCGACCGACAGGATCAGCGGCGGCGTCGCGGGCGCGGGCGCGGTGGTCGGCCGGTCGGTGCCGGGCGGGGCCACGGTGATGCGGTCCGGTGCGACGTCGTAGCGCTCGACCAGGATCGACCGCGTGTGCGGGCTGGGCACCAGCACGTGCGCGACGAGGGCGAGGTTGGCGCGCTCGGTGCGGTAGAGGTGGTCCGCCTGCGCGGGCTCCAGCCCGTTCTCGAGCGCGAGGGGATGGTGGACCATCGCCACCACGGGCGCGGTCACACGCGCCAATCCTTCGGGGTCGATCGAACCGAAGACCAGCCCGTCGAGGATCACCGGCCGGTCGGGCGGCAGCGCGCGCAGCTGCGCGATCGCGTCGGCCATCGCGGCGGCGTCGGGAAAGGGAAAGCCGTCCTGAAGTTCAAGGTGCCGCATGTCGCGGCCCTGCGCGCGCAGGCCTTCGAGCATCCGACGCTCGTAGATGTAGCCGCCGGTGAGCGTGGTGATGTCGCCGGGGATGGCGTAGGCGGCCGGTTTCGAGGCGGGGCGCATCAGGCCAGTTGCTCCGGGGCGAAGCGCGCGAGCACCCGCGCCTCGACCCAGCCGACGGCGGCGTAGCCCGCGGCCGACAGTACCGCGACCACGACGACCGCGCTCCACAGCATGTCGTAATCCGACAGCGAGGCCGACAGCGCCATCAGCGCACCCACCCCCTGCCCGGTCGCCAGCCACTCGACCACCGTGACGGCCAGAACGGCGGCCGGCACGGTCATGCGCGCGGCGGCGAAGAAGGCGGGCAGCATCGCTGGCAGGCGCAGGTGGATCATGCGCGCGACCGGCCCCGCGGCGTAGGCGTCGAACACGTCGACCGCCTGCCCCGGCGCGCGCGCCAGCCCGTGCAGGCAGGCGACGAAGGCGGGGAAGAACACCATCACCGCGACCAGCGTGACCGACCCGGTCATGCCGCGCCCCAGCGCCAGCACAACCAGCGGCGCGGTGGTCACGATTGGCACCGCCCGCAGTGCGACGGCCACCGGCATCGCGACCGAGGCGATGCCCGGCCGCAGCACCAGCGCCACCGCAAGCCCCGCGCCGAGCGCCAGCCCCGCGAGGTAGCCCGGCACCACCGCGGCGCCGGTCTGCGCCATCGCCGCCAGCAGCGTCGCACGGGTCTGCGCGGCATCCGCGTCGGACACCAGCGCGTCCCACACGTCGCCCGGGCGCTTGGCGAAGAACGGGCTGAGGCCCGACAGCGCCATCGCGGCCCACCACGCGACCAGCGCCACGGCCAGAACCGCCAGCGCGCGCAGCGGCGCCTGCCACCAGCGCGCGGCGCGGCCCGGCTCTCGCGGGGGCGACAGGATCACCGGCGGCGCGTCGGGCAGCATCCGCCGGCCGAGCGCGCCGACGCCCGCGTAGGCCAGGGTCGAGATGGCCGCCGCCACGGTCGCCAGCGCCCAGGTGGCGTCGACGTCCAGCGCCCGCATCGCGCGCACGGTCAGCACGCCCATGCCACGCTCGGCCCCGGTGAACTCGCCCACCATGGCGCCGAGGACAGCGGCGGGCGCCGCGATCTGCAGCCCGGCGAAGAGGTAGGGCAGCGACGCCATGGTGCGCACGTGGATCAGCGCGGCGCCGCGCCCGCGTCCGTAGCTGCGCACCAGGTCGAACCACGTGGACGGCGCCGCGCGCAGGCCCACCAGCAGCGGCACGAAGGTGGTGTAGTAGACCGCCAGTGCCGCCAGCGTGATCTGCGGGCCGGGACCGGGGCCGTAGAGCACCCGCAGGATCGGTCCGGTGGCGACCAGCGGCAGACAGAACACCAGCAGCGCGAGGCCGGCCACGATCCGCTCGGCCCGTGGCAGCAGCATGGCGAGCGCGGCCAGCGCGATGGCGGCGAGATTGCCGGCGGCGAACCCCCAGGCGGCGTTGGTCAGCGTCTCGGTCAGGGCGCGCGCCATCAGCCCGGCATTGGTCCAGAGGTAGAGGAGGATGGCCGAGGGGGGCGCCACCAGAAGTGCGAGGTCCGGCAGGTGGCCCAGCCCCTCCCACAGCACGAGCAGCATGATTGGCCCTAGCGCGGCAGGGGCGCCGAAGCGCGCGGCCGGTGTGCCGATCGCGTCGGTCATTGCGCCGCCAGGCGGTCGGTGGGGCCCGCGCTGCCGCGCGACAGCGCCGCCTCGACCGCGTCGGCGAGGTCACGGAAGGCGTCGCTGCGCGCGATGCTGTCGGGGCGCGGGCGCGGCAGGTCGATCGCGATGTCGGCGACGATCGTGGCCGGACGCGCGCTGAGCACCAGCACGCGGTCCGACAGGGCGACAGCCTCGTCGATGGAATGGGTCACCAGCAGAGTCGTGGTGCGCCGCGCCTCCCACAGCTTGGGCAGGTCCTGCGCCAGTTGCGCGCGGGTCAGCGCGTCGACGGCGCCGAAGGGCTCGTCGAGCAGCAGCAGGCCCGGCTCGGTCGCCATCGCGCGGGCCATCGCGGCGCGCTGGCGCATGCCGCCCGAGAGCTGCGCGGGGCGCGTGTCCTCGAACCCGGCAAGGCCCACCAGCGCGATCAGGCGGTTGACCGCGGCCCGATCGACGCGGCGCCGCGCCAGCCGCAGGGCCAACGTGATGTTGCCGCGCACGCTGCGCCAAGGCAGCAGCGACGGATCCTGGAACGCCACCGACAGCCCGCCGGCCTCGCGCGTGGCGCGGGGCGGCCGGCCGTCGATCTCGACGCTGCCCTGCGACGGCGTGTCGAGCCCGGCGATCAGGCGCAGCAGCGTGGACTTGCCGCAGCCCGACGGGCCGACCAGCGCGGTGGTGCGCCCCGCCTCGATCACCAGGTCGAGCGGGCGCACCACGTCGGTTTCGCCGAAGCGCCGGCCGAGGCCGCTGCAGACGATCCGCGGCGGCGGGGTTTCGCCCGCGCGCGCGCGCTCCGGCCCGGCCTTCGGCTCAGGCGCCGTCATGGACCTCTTCGAGGATCGAGCGGTCCCACAGGTCGGGCGACACGTCGCGGCCCAGCAGCGCCAGCGTCTCGATGTTGGCCTGCACGGTCTCGTCGGTCCACCAGCCGAAGCCGTTCGCGTCCGTCAGGTCCGAGAACATCAGCGGCACCTGCCGTTCGGCCTGCAGCAGCTGCGTCTGCTGGTCCAGCCCGGCGTCGGGGAACATCTCGAGCGTCACGCGCACCGCCTCGTCGAGATCGGCGCGGTAGGCGTTCCAGCCCTCGACCTCGCCCTTGAGCATCGCCACCAGATCGGCGCGGCGGTTGGCAAGGCTGTCCTCGGTCGCGATGTAGGTCTGCGAATGGACCGCGTAGCCGTGATCGGCCATGAGCATGGTCAGCGGCTCGAGTCCCTGCACGATCATCGCGACCGGCAGGTCGGTTTCCCAGCACAGCAGGCAGTCGACCTCGCCCGCCACCAGCGGCTGGGCGGAATACTGCGTCGGCACGATCTCGATCGCGTCGATGTCGACGTCGTTGAGCGTGCAGAGCGCCTGCAGGACTGGCGTGTTCGCCAGCGCCATGCCGATGCGCTTGCCCTCGAGATCCGCGGGCACGTTGACCGGGTTTTCCGGCAGCGAGGCGATGACGAAGGGGTTCTTCTGCATCGCCACGGCGAGGATCTTGAAGGGCGCGCCCTCGGCCACCGCGGCGGCGGTGTAATCCGCGGCCGAGATGCCCATCAGCGCCGCGCCGGATACGACTGGCGGTTCGACCGGCGCGTTGGGTCCGCCTTGCCGCAGCGAGACCTCGAGGCCCTCGTCGGCCCAGAAGCCGCGCGCTTGCGCGAGGTAGCTGCCCGCGAACTGCACCGAGTGCAGCCAGGACAGCTGAAGGGCGGCGGCGGTCTGCGCGCGCGCCACCGAGGGCCCCAGCGCCAGCGCGCCGAGACCGGCCGCGCCGCCAACCATCAGCTGGCGGCGCGACAATGTCGAAAGGGGGTTACGGGTCTTGCGATGAATGTATGTCATGATCGGAAATTCTAGCGGTCATTGACCCGGCGGCAAGCGCGCGTGCACGCGGTGCGTGAAGAAGGTGGCGTGCGTGTCGCCCTCGCGCGCATCTCCGGTCATTCGGGGGCGTGAAATCAGGCGTCAGTGCGTGGTGGCGCGCCGGCTGGCCAGCAGCGGCCAGAGGCCCGGCAGCACCGCCGCCAGAAAGACCAGCCCGAAGGCGACCGAAGCGGCCAGACCCGCCGCGCCGGACGTGCCCGCCAGCGGCAGCAGCGCCGCGGCAGCCCCCTCGCGCAGGCCCCAGCCGGCGACGGTGATCGGGATCAGCATGGCGAACAGGATCAGCGGCACCAGCACCGCGACCGCGCCCGCCGGCAGGGCGATGCCGATCGCCCGCGCGCACGCGGCGAAGGCCAGCAGGTTGCACGCGGCGGTGGCAAGGCTGAGCCCGATCTGCCACCACAGCACGCCCGGCGCCGTCAGCGCGCGCCGCGCGTCCACGACGAAGCCGCCCATGGCGCGACCGACCGCGCCCGGCAGCGCGCCGGCCATGTGTGCGACGAAGGCGGCCCCGGCCAGCCCGGCACAGATCGCAGCCACGGTGCCCGCCAGCCAGGTCGGCGGCTGCAGCCCGCCGTCGACCGCCACCGCGGCGACGAGGCCCGCGGCCATCACCGCCGCCATCGCCACCTGCCCGGCCAGCCGCTCGAGCGCGACGCCGAGGCTGGCCAGCCGCAGCCCGGCCTGGCCCCGCGCGCGCATGGCGCGGCCGGCATCGCCGAGCATGCCGCCGGGCAGCGACTGGTTGATCACCTGGCTGAGATAGTATTCGCGGATCGCGCGCATCAGGCCGATGCGCTGGTCGAGCTGCCGCGCGGTCAGCCGCCAGCGCACCGCCGACAGCACCGTCTGCAGGCTCAGCAGCGCGAAGGCGAGCAGCAGCCACGCCGGGTCGGCCGAGCGCAGCATGCGCCACGCTTCGCGCCCGTCGACCGCCGACAGGATCGCGACGATCAACGCCACGGCGAGGCCGAACTTGCCGATGGTCAACAGCCGGCTGCGGGTCACGGGGTCGAGACTCATCGCCCGGCCCGCTCGTTGGGGCCGAGGGCGTGCAGGATGCGGTCGCGCAAGGTGTCCATTCCGTTCACCGGCGCACCCATAGGCGGAAGCATGCCGTCATGCCAGCCCCAGCCGTCGAATCGTGACACCAGATCGGGCGGGCCGATGACGTGCACCGGCACGTCGGCGCGGTCGTCCTGCGCGACGAAGCCGGCGGCCTGGTGGTCGCCCAGAACGATCAGCAGCGGCGCGTCGGGGCCCGCCTGCCGCGCCGCCCAGTCGAAGGTCACGCGCAGCGAATAGTCGATCGCCGCGCGGTACTGCGCGCGCACGCGGTCGGTGTCGCGCCAGACCACCTCGGGCGGGTCGCCGTTCTGCGCCATCGCGTCGAAGACGCGGCCGTCGCCCACCGCGTCCCAGGGCACCATCTCCGGCACCGGCACCCAGGGCGCGTGGGACGAGATCAGCGCGACCTGCGCGACCAGCGTGCCTTGGGTGGCGTCGCGCAGGCGGTCGACCACGGTCAGGGTGAACTGGTCGGGCATCGTCACCCAGTTGAAGGGCAGGCCTTCGTAGCCCATGTCGGCCGCCGCCAGCACCGTGTCGAAACCCATGCGCAGCGCCTCGGGCCAGTCGAGCGTGATCGCGGGCATCACCGCCGCGGTGTGCAGGCCGGCGTCCTGCGCGATGTGGAACAGCCCCTGCCGGCCGCTTGCCAGCGCCGCGAGGTAGCGCGACTGGTCGTTCGCCCACAGCCCGGTCGCGGTTGTGATGTGCGCAAGCCAGCTTTGCCCGCCGCGCGTGGGCGAGGTGACGAAGCCCGAGCGCATGGCGAAGCTCGCGTCGCGCAGCGCCGCCTCGGCCGCCCGCAGCGTGTCTCGGTGCCGATCGGCATGCGGCGAGCCGTCGTGGCTGGCGCGGCCGTAGGATTCGACGAAGATCACCAGCAGGTCGGTGTCCAGCGCCGCGAAGGCGCCGGGTCGTTCGGCCTGCGGGTCGTCGCGCGCGGCGGCACGGAAGGCGCGCAGGTCGGCCCAGGTGTCGCGGACGAGGGCCACGCGCTCGACCGCGTAACGCGCGGTGAAGGCGGCGCCGGGCGGCGCCACGGGCAAATCGGCGGCCTCCCAGCGGCCCTGCGCCATGCCGATCTGCGCCACTGCCAGCGCTGCGGCCACGGCCAGCGCCGGCAGCGCGGCCAAGCGCGCCGACCCGGGCGGGCGCAAGCGCAGCCAGATTCCCGTCGCCCACCACAGCAGGGCGACGATCAGCGCCAGCGCAGCCACCGCGCCCGCCACCGCCAGCGCCGCCATCCACGGGCCCACCGCCGCCGAAGCCAGTTGCCAGGCCGAGACGATCAGCGGGAAGTCCCCGACCGGGTTGAATCCGCGCGCGAGCGCCGAGAACATGGCGAAGTCCGCGGCCTTCAGCGCCGCCAGCAGCGTCAGTGCGGCCACCAGAAGCGCGCGCACCGCCTGCCCCGCGCGGCCCGGGCGCAGCAGGGCGAGGCCCAGCACGATCACCGGCAGTTCGAGCGGGAAGACCAGCAGCATGTCCCAGGCCAGCGCGGCGGGATGGTTCGGCTGCGCCAGTACGAGGTACAGGATGGCGGTCGCGGCGATCAGGCCCAGCTGCGCCGCGACGGGCGTCGGCGCCTGTCTCACCGGGCCCGCGCCCTCAGCCACACGATGTCGCGCGCGAAGGAAGACAGGACCAGCACTGCCGCGACCCAGGCCAGCGGCTGCGCAGCCGGAAGGCCCGGCAATTGCAGGGCGATCAGCGCGCCGATCTGCGCCACGCAGACCGCCTTGCGCCACAGCGCGGGCGGCAGCGGCGCCGAAAGCCACGGCCAGACCCGCGCGGCGGCGACGAAAGCGTAGCGCGCACCGCCCAGCACCAGCATCGCCGGCAGCGGCAGGCCGGCCAGCGCGCCGTGCGCGGCCAGAAGCGCGGCGAGCACGGCGTCGACCTCCATGTCGAAGGCCGCGCCGAAGCGCGACACGAGGCCCTGCCTGCGGGCGAGCCAGCCGTCGATGCCGTCGAGCGCCAGCGCGAGGCCGGCGATCGCGGCCACGATCCACCCAGCTGCCATGCCCGCCGCCAGCGGCGCCACCAGAGCCACCGCCAGTGCGCCGCGCAGCAGCGTGACGCCGTTGCACGGGCCGAACCGCGCATGCGGATAATGCCGCGCCGCCAGCACCGCGATTGCCGAGGCACCGAGCGCTGCGGCCACAAGCGACGCCGCGCTCGCCCCGCGCGGCGCGTCGATCACCGCCAGCGCCCCCAGCAGCGCGACCGCCGCCGCGGCCAGCGCGCCTCCGAATCCGGGCACCGGATGCCCCTTGGGCAGCCCTCCGCGATCACCCAAGGGCGGCGGCGCGATGCGGGGCTCGACGGGGCGGTCCATGCGTCTGGTGCGAAACGTGTCGTGTGCGTTCATCGCAGGGTAGATAGCGTCGCCCGCCGACCGTCAAGCCCGTCCCCGACGCGCGAATATCCGCCGAGCGACACGCGGAACGGGCTTGATAAGCGGCAAAGTGTCGCTAGCTATCGCCGGGTCGTCAGGAGCTTTCCGATGTCCGACTTCTCCACCCGCCGCGCGCCTGACCGCCACGGCCCAGGCAGCCCCGCACCGGCGCGACATCACGCGACGCTCCGTGCGCTGCATTGGCTCGTGGTTCTCGCGGTTCTGGTGCTGATCCCGGTCGGATTCCTGATGATCCAGGACGGCCTGTCCCGGCCGCTGCAGGATACGCTATTCATCCTGCACAAGAACCTCGGGCCGGTCGTCTTCGTCCTGATGCTGATCCGGCTGGTCCACCGGCTGCGCCATCCGACGCCGCCGCTGCCGCCACTGCCGCGCTGGCAGCACCTCGCGGCCGAGGCGAACCACGTCGCGCTGTACGTCCTTCTGTTCGTCATGCCGATCAGCGGCTACCTGCGCGTCCGCGCCGGCGGCTTCCCGATCGAGGGGCTGGACGCGCTCGGCATTCCCACCATCGTCCCGCGCTCGGACTCCCTCGAGGACCTGGCGCAGGCGGTGCACTTTTATGGCGCCTGGGCGCTGCTTTGCCTGATCGCGGTGCATGTCGGCGCCGCGCTGTACCACGGTCTGGTGCGGCGCGACGGCGTGGTCGCGCGAATCTGGCCACCAATGGGCGCATCGCGCTGAGTCACATGATATCCCTAGCCCCTTCCCGCGCCATTCCGATGGCGAAATCCGTCCCCGTCGCGGCGCCTCGTCCCTTCGAGCACGCGCAGGGCCAGCCCGCCACCGCCACGGTGCGCGCGCTCTTCGCGGCGATGGTCGTCGCCGCCACCGCGCTGGTCGTCGCGCTTGCCGTCGCCGGCACCGAGACCTGGACGCCCTGGACGATCGCCAGCCTCGCGCTGCTGGTGCCGGTCACCGCCTGGATCGCCGGCGGAGCCGCGACCGCGCTTCTGGGCGTGATGCTGCCGCCCGCGCCGGTGACGAAGCTGCCGTTCGGATGGCGCCCCAGCAGCCGCACCGCGATCCTGATCATGGTGTGCGGCGAGACGCCCGCCCCGGTGGCCGCCCGCGCCGCCGCCCTGCGCCGTGCGCTCGACCGGCTGGGCCTGCACGGCAGCGTGCGCATCTCGGTGCTGTCGGACACCTCTGGCAAGGACGCCGTGCGCGCCGAGCGCCGTGCCTTCGCCCCCCTGATGGAGGCCGGGCTGCTGCGCTACCGCCGCCGGTTGCGCAACACCGGCCGCAAGCCCGGCAACATCGCCGAGTGGCTGGAGACCCGCGGCCGCGGCTACGACTTTATGCTGGTGATGGACGCCGACAGCCGCATGTCCGCGGGTCGCATCGCGCGGCTGATCCACCGGATGGAACAGACGCCCGGTCTTGGCCTGCTGCAGGCGGGGATCGCGCAGACCGGCACCGACACGCGTTTCGCCCGGTCGCAGCGGCTGGCCGCGCGGCTGATGGGGCCGAGCTTCGTCGCCGGGCTGGCGGCCTGGTCGGGCCGGACCAGCAATTACTGGGGGCACAACGCGCTGATCCGCGTGCGCGCCTTCCACGACGCCGCGGCCTACCTGCCGGTGCTGCCGGGGGCCGCGCCGATGGGCGGCCCGGTGCTGTCGCACGACGTGGTCGAGGCCGCGTTCCTGCGCCGCGCCGGCTGGGCCGTCGCCTTCGACCCGGACACCGCCGGCAGCGCCGAGGAGCCGCCCGCAACGCTGGAAGAATTCCACCGCCGCGACCGCCGCTGGTGCCAGGGCAACCTGCAGCACCTGCGCCTGCTGACGGCGCCGGGGCTGCACCCGCTCAGCCGCGCACACATGGCCGCGGGCGTGCTGGGCTACGCCGTGGCGCCGCTGTGGCTGGCGCTGCTGCTGCTGGCCGCCACCGGCCATGCGCCGGTGACCAGCGTCTGGCCCGCCGTTGCCGTCGCCGTGCTGCTGCTGACGCCGAAGGCCTGCGGGCTGTGGCGCCTGCACCGGCGCGGCCATCCGCGCCGCAACCGCCTGCTGTGGCGCGCGGCACTGGCGGAACTTTGCGTCTCGGCGCTGATCGCGCCGCTGGTGATGCTGCGGCAGACGCTGGCCATCGGCGCGGTGGCCCTGGGCCGCGATTGCGGCTGGAAGACTCGCGGCCGCGTGCGCGCCCTGCCCGCCGGCTGGCTCGAGGCCGTGACCGGCGCGGCGCTGGCGGCGCTGGTCTTCGCCATCGACCCCGAGGCGCTCGCGTGGATGATGCCGGTGCTCGGCCCGCTGCTGATCGCCCCCTGGCTGGTGCGCTGGCTGGCCCGGCCGGTCGTCACGGCATGAGGCGCGCGATGCTGATGCCCCGGCGCGGGTTCCTCGGCGGGCTCGCGGCCTTGGGCGCAGGCTTGTTCCTGCCAAGGCCGGTCTTCGCCGCCGGTCCCGCCAGCCTGCTGGACGAGGCGCGCGCGCTGGCGCGGCGGCCCTACCGGGCGCCGTCGGGTCCGTTGCCGCCACCCTTCGCCGGGCTCGACTACGACGCCTACCGCTCGATCCGGCCCATCGACGGCCGCAGCGCGGGGCTGGAGCTGGGGCAGGACTTCGTCGTCGACCTGCTGCCGCCGGGGCTGTTCTACCAGAACGCGGTGACGGTCGAGCTGCCGGACGGCGACGGCTGGGCCACGGTTCCGTTCTCGCCCACGCTGTTCGACTTCGGCGCCGATCGTTTCGGCGCGGTCCCGGACGAGGCGCCCGGCGCGGGCTTCTCGGGGCTGCGCCTGCGCCACCCGATCGACCGGCCGGGCGTGATGGACGAATTCCTGGTCCTGCAGGGCGCAAGCTACTTCCGTGCGGTGGGCCGGGCCATGCAATACGGCCTGTCCGCGCGCGCCGTGGCCCTGGGCACCGGCGGCGCCGCGCCAGAGGAGTTTCCCCGCTTCACCCGCCTGCGACTGCACCCGCCCCAAGGCGGCGCCGCGCGGCTCGAGGCGGTGATCGACAGCCCGTCGCTGGCCGGCCACATGACCATGGTCGCGCATCCGGGCGAGACGACGCGGCTGGACCTGTCGGTGACGCTGATGCCGCGCCGGCGGCTGACGGACGTGGGGATCGCGCCGCTGACCTCGATGTATCTCAAGGGCCCGCTGCGCGCGGCGGTGTCGGACGACTTCCGGCCCCGCGTGCACGACAGCGACGTGCTGGTGATTGCCAACGGCGCCGGCGACACGCTGTGGCGGCCGATCGCGAACCCCGCGACGCTGCAGACCTCGGCCTTCGCCGACGAGGATCCGGGCGCCTTCGGGCTGTACCAGACGGCGCGCGGTTTCGCGGATTACGAGGACGCCGAGGCGCGCTACGACCGCCGCCCCTCGGCCCGGGTGACGCCGGCTGGGGACTGGGGACGCGGCGCCGTGATGCTGGTCGAGATCCCGACCGGTGACGAGTTCATGGACAACATCGTCGCGTTCTGGCGGCCCGAGGCGCCGCTCGAGGCGCGCAGCGAGCACCGCTTCGACTACCGCATCGACTGGACCGCCGACGCGCCGGACACGCGGTCGCCCGCGCGGATCGTGCAGACGCGGTCGGGCCGGCAGCACGACCTGTCGGGCGCGCTGCGCTACGTGATCGACTACGAGGACGCGCCCGAAGGCGTCGCGCTGGACCTCGGCAGCAATGCCGGCACCGTAACCGGCGAGACGCTGCACCCGATCCCCGGCGGCCGGCTGCGGGCAAGCTTCCTGCTGGCCCCGGGTGACGCCGACGCGGTCGAGCTGCGCGCCGCGCTGCGCTTTGCGGACGGGCGCGCCGCCTCGCCGGTGTGGCTGCACCGCTGGACGCGAGCACGCGACGGCGGGAATTGAGGCCACGCGAGCCGTACCCCGAATCCGACTGAAAAACTCGGAAAAGTGTTGACCCGATCTGGCGCTCTGGTATCTGACCAAAGCAGTCAACATTAACCTGACGGGAGCTACTCCATGCGCTACACGACCGTTTCTATCATGGCCCTGGCGATGGCCGCCACCGCCGCGCCCGCCCTCGCGCAGGGCGAGCTGAACCTCTATTCCTCGCGCCACTACGACACGGACGAGCGTCTGTATTCGGACTTCGAGGACCAGACCGGCATCACGATCAACCGCATCGAGGGCAACGCCGACGAGTTGATCGCGCGCATGGAAGCCGAGGGCGCGAACTCGCCCGCGGACGTGCTGCTGACGGTCGACACGTCGCGCCTGAAGCGCGCCAAGGACGCGGGCGTCCTGCAAGCGGTCGAGTCCGACGTGCTGGAAGAGCGCATCCCCGGCCAGTACCAGGACGCCGACAACCAGTGGTTCGGCTTCTCGCTGCGCGGGCGGATCATCTTCTACGACAAGACCGACGTGGAAAACCCGCCGCAGACCTACATGGACCTCGCGGACCCGGCCTATGACGACATGATCTGCATCCGCTCCTCGACCAACACCTACAACCAGACGCTGCTGGCCTCGATCATCGAGAACCAGGGCGAGGAAGCCGCCCGCGAATGGGCCAACGGCATCGTCGAGAACATGGCGCGCGACCCGCAGGGCGGCGACACCGACCAGCTGCGCGGCATCGTCTCGGGCGAGTGCGACATCGCGGTGTCGAACACCTACTACTTCGCCCGCGCGCTGGCCGAGGACGTCGACGGCGTGACCGGCGGCATCGACAACATCGGCTGGGTCTTCCCGAACCAGGACACCACCGGCGCGCACGTCAACCTGTCGGGCGGCGGCGTGGCGGCGAACGCGCCCAACCGCGACAACGCGGTCGCGTTCCTCGAGTACCTGGCCTCGGACAGCGCGCAGCAGTACTTCGCGGCGGGCAACAACGAGTACCCGGCCGTCGAGGGCGTCGAGACCACCGAAGCGGTCGACCAGCTGGGCGAGTTCACCGCCGACGACGTCGACCTGTCGGCCGTGGCCGAGCACCTGGGCCAGGCGCAGGAAATCTTCAACGAGGCCGGCTGGGAGTAAGTTTCCCCTTCCGAACGGTTTCGCGGCGCGGTCCCCTTGGGGCCGCGCCTTTTTCGTGTCCGGCGGGCGCGTGGTCCGGGTCGGGTCGGGGGCGCTGTCCCCGGCGCGTCGCGCCTCCCGCGGAGGATCCAGGCCAAGGTGAAGCTGCAGGGGTGTCCCACGATGGGACACGGAGACGGGTACGGAAAATCAATTGGTTACAGAGACGGATTCAGGAAGCGTTAGGAATTGGGGGCGTGAGCGGGGTCGCGCGGACGGCGGGTTCGGGCCAGGATGCGCGGGTGTTGGCGGGTGGTCGGAGAGCCATGACACGCCCCGAGGCGTCAGGTCATGGCGGGTCGGCGCGGGGCTTCAGCCGTCGCGATTCAGCCAAACGCTTCAGCTGTCGCGGTTCAGCGCGAAATTGCTAGCTGTTGCGGTTCAGCGCGACCTGGCGGCACAGCAGCGCCACCGGCACGAGGCCGATCAGCGCGATCACCAGGCTGGGCACGGCGGCGCCGTCGAGGCGCTCGTCCGCGGCGAGGCGGTAGGCCTGCACCGCCAACGTGTCGAAGTTGAACGGCCGCATGATGAGCGTCGCGGGCAGTTCCTTCATCACGTCGACGAAGACGATCAGCGCGGCGGTCAGCAGCGACGGCGTCAGAATCGGCACGTGCACCCGGCGCACCACGCCGAAGGCGTTCTGGCCCAGCACCCGCGCCGCCGCGTCGATGTTGTCGCTGACCGCGGCGATGCCGCCCTCGTAGGCGCCGATGGCGGCGGCGAGGAAGCGGATCATGTAGGCCGCGACCAGCAGCCAGATCGAGCCGGTGAAGAGCAGCCCCGTCGAGACGTCGAAGGTCTGCCGCATCCAGGCGTCGAGCGCGTTGTCGAAGCCCGCGAAGGGCACCAGCAGCCCGACCGCGATCACGCCGCCGGGCACCGCGTAGCCCAGCCGCGCGATGTAGATCGCCGAGGCCGAGAGACGCCCCTGCCGCACCCGGTGGTACGAGCCCAGAAGGTTCGCGGCCAGCACCGTCAGCGCAGCCGCCGTGGCCGCCAGCACCAGCGAGTTGCGCACGAAGCCGATGTAGCGGTCCGACAGCAGGTCCTGCCCCGAACCCACGGCCATGAACGACAGCGTCAGCACCGGCACGACGAGGCCGAAGGTCACCGGCACGATGCAGGCGAGGCTGGCGGCCCAGCCCTGCGCGCCCGACAGCGGCATGCGGGCCATGACCTCTTGCCGCCGGCCGGCGTCGTAGCGGGCGCGGCCGCGGCTCGACCGCTCCATCCCCGCCAGCACCAGCGCGAAGGTCAGAAGACCCAGCGACAGCTGCGCCGCGGCCGCGCGGTCGGCCATCGAGAACCAGCTCTGGTAGATGCCCGTGGCGAAGGTCTGCACGCCGAAATAGCTGACCGTGCCGAAATCGGCGATCGTCTCCATCGCGGCCAGCAGCACGCCGGCGGCGATCGCCGGGCGCGCCATCGGTAGCGAGACCGACAGGAAAGCCCGCGTGGGCGAGCGCCCCAACGCGCGCGCGGCGTAGAAGGTGGTGGCCGACTGGCCGACGAAGGCGGCGCGCGCAAGAAGGTATACATAGGGGTAGAGCACCAGCGTCAGCATCGCCGCCGCACCACCCAAGCTGCGGATCTCGGGGAACCAGTAGTCGCGCGGGCCCCAGCCGGTCACCTCGCGCAGGGTGGCCTGCACCAGGCCCGGATGGTCCAGCAGGTCGGTATAGGCGTAGGCCAGCACGTAGGCCGGGAAGGCGAGCGGGATCACCAGCGCGATCTCGAGCCAGCGGCGGCCGGGAAACTCGGTCATCACCACCAGCCAGGCGGCGCCGGTGCCGATCACGAAGGTGCCCGCGCCCACCAGGGCGACCAGCGCGATCGTGGTGATCGTGTAGCGCGGCAGCACGGTGTCGATCAGGTGGGGCAGCGTGTCGCCCTGCCCGCTCAGCGCCGCGGCGATCACGCCGAGATGCGGCAGCGCGCAGACCAGTGCGACGAACACCGCCACCGCCGCGAGCCCGTGCTCGGCGTGAAATCCCTTGCGCATGCCCTGCCCGTATCCCCGCTGTCTCGGCGGTCTGGTTACCTGTTCGGGGGGCCGGGACGCAAGCCGCAGCGCGGGCTCAAGGCGGCGCTGGTCGGTGCGCGTCGCGGTGGTCGCGTGGTCGGCCGGGCGGTCAGCCGCGCCGCGGCCAGGGGGGCGGGAGGCCGCGGCGCGGACCGCGCAGGGGGGTTTTACGCCGCCGGCACGATCGGATCGCAGGGCGGACAGGGGTCGCCGGCGATGCAGCACGCGACGTCGCGCGCGGTGAAGGGAAACGGCAGGATCGACACGCGGGGCACGGCGCGCAGCGCCTCGGGCATGGTCTCGGCCCCGTGCAGGACCACCTTGGTGCCGGCCTCGGACAGGAGGTGCGCCACGCGGACCGCCACGTCGATCGCGTTGCGGCGCGGCATGCGCAGGAACGCGTGGCTGTGCCCGCCGCCGATCAGCGCGGGCTCGGCCTGGACCAGGGTTTCGGACCGGATCGCCACCCGCGCCCGCGCGTCGCGACTCAGGACCGAATCGCTCAGATCCATGGCGATGACAGGGTCGCTTTCTACGATGAGAACATCCAGCATATGCTCGAAATGACCTTTCTGATTCGGCCTCACCGTAGACCTGTCGCCCGGGTCCGGCATTAACCTGTGACATAGGCATCCAAAAACATGCAGATCCCCTGCCGAACCTGCCCCCTGCGGGCTCTTCCGACCTTTCAGAACCTGACGCCCGAGGAACTGGCCGTCACCGAGGCGCTCAAGCGCGGCGAGCTGCGCGTCGAGGCCGGCATGCCGATCCTGTCGGAAGGGTCGAGCTCGCCCCAGCTGTTCACGGTTCTCGAGGGCCAGGCGCTGCGCTTCAAGTCGCTGGAGAACGGCGAGCGGCAGGTGCTGGGCTTCGTCTTTCCGGGCGATTTCCTGGGCTTGCAGGCCGCGGTGATGCACGAGATGGAGCATTCGGTCACGGCGGTGACGCCGATGCTGCTGTGCGTGTTCGACCGCGGCGACCTGGTGCGGCTCTACCGCGACAGCCCGCAGCGGGCGTTCGATCTGACGTGGCTCGCGGCCGAGGAGGAATCGATGCTGGCCGAGGCGCTGGCCACGGTCGGCCAACAGGGCGCGCGGGCGCGGGTGGCCTGGGCGCTGATGCGGCTGATGGACCGGTCCGAGACCTCGGGGCTGGTGCGCAACGGGGTGGCGCCGATGCCGTTCCGCCAGCACGACCTGGCCGACGCGCTGGGGCTGTCGGTGGTGCACACCAACAAGACGCTGGCGCAGCTGCGCAACGACGGGCTGGTGACGCTGCGCGACCGCCAGCTGACGATCCACGACCGCCCGGGGCTGGAGCGGCTGGTGGGCACCGCGATGCGCCAGCAGGGTACGCGGCCGCTGATCTGACCCTTGCCGCGCCGCCGCCGCGGCCCATCTGACCCCGTGCCCGCCACGCGTGGGCCCGATGCCGCCAGTACCGGAGAAGCCATGACCCGTCTCGTCCCCCTCGTCGCCGCCCTCTGCCTTGCCGCGCTGCCGCTGCGCGCGCACGAGTTCTGGATCGAGCCGGACGCCTTCCAGGTGCCGCAGGACGAGGTGATCACCGCGCGGCTGCGCAACGGCGAGACCTTCGAGGGCACCGAGCTGTCGGCGGCGACCGCCAAGCCGATCCGCGCCGAGGCGTTCCGGGGCGACGCGACGGTGGCGCTCAACACCGGGGGGCTCAGCAAGCCGGCGATCGCGCTGAAGCCCGCGGGCACGGGGCTGACGACGCTGCTCTACCAGACCGAGCACATGGTGGTGATCTACGACACGCTCGAGGATTTCGCGCGCTTCGCCGAAAGCAAGGATTCCGCCTGGGCGGTCGAGCAGCACCGCGAGAGAGGCCTGCCCGAGGAGACGATCTTCGAGGCCTATGCCCGCTACGCCAAGGCGCTGGTCGCGATCGGCGACGGCGCGGGCGCGGATGCACGCCGGGGGATGGAGATCGAGCTGGTGGCCGAGACCAACCCCTATACCGAGCCCACGGGCGACGGCGTGGCGGTGCGGCTATATTACCAGGGCGCGCCGCTGGCCGACACGCAGGTCGCGGTGTTCGACCGCGCGCCCGACGGCAGCGTCGAGGCGCGCGAGATCCGGACCGACGCCGGGGGACTCGCGACCGTCGCGGTCGCGCCGGGGCACGAATACCTGGTCGACGCGGTGGTGATCCGCGAGCCGTCCGAGTCGATCGTCCGCGCCCACCGCGCGGCGTGGGAATCGGTCTGGGCATCGCTGACCTTCGCGGTTCCGGAGTGAGGGCGCGCAGCCAAAACCGCCTGGCAGCAATGCGTTAGACGACCTTTCTGATCGGCACGTAAACGCCCGGCCTGGCGCGGGCGACGCCGCTTTCCGTAAAGGGCGCCCCGCACCGCCCCTTGGCGCGCGCGTCATCTGCCCCCTGTGCAGCGGCACGGATTTGCGGCATGAGGGGCGCGACGTATCGAACAGGGAGCGCGCCGTGAAAAGGTCCGAGGTCAACCGCATCATCGCCGAGGGCGATGCCTTCATCCGTCGCTTCGGGCACATCCTGCCCCCCTTCGCCTACTGGACGCCCGAGCAGATGCGCGCGCCCGAGGCCGCGACGATCCGCGAGCGGGGCCTGGGTTGGGACATCACCGATTACGGCGCCGGCCGCTTCGACGAGATGGGGCTGTTCCTGTTCACCACGCGCAACGGCGCGCTGGAGGATCTCAAGCGCGGGCGCGGCATGCTCTATGCCGAGAAGATCATGATCACCCGCCGCGACCAGCTGTCGCCGATGCACCGCCACGACCTGAAGGCCGAGGACATCATCAACCGCGGCGGCGGCACGCTGGTGATCGAACTGTTCGCGCCGGATGCCGACGGCAACGTCGACGAGAGCGCGCGTGTCACGGTGCCCTGCGACGGGGTCGAGCGCACGGTCGACGCGGGCGGGCGCATCGCTCTTGCCCCTGGCGAGAGCGTGACGCTGATGCCGGGCGTCTGGCACGCCTTCTGGGCCGAGGGCGACGATTGCCTGATCGGCGAGGTCTCGACCGTGAACGACGACAAAACCGACAACATCTTCCGCGAGCCGATCGGCCGCTTTTCGGACATCGCAGAGGACGAGGCGCCGGTGCACCTGCTGGTGGCGGATTACTGAGCCACGCATGGGCCGCATTATGGCCATGAATCAAAGCGTTACACGGCAAAGCTGACGCAGAACGAGAACCGCGGACGGCGCTTCGTCGTGCCGTCCGCAGCCCGTCACGCCCCGCCGCGGCGGGCGATCGTGAACGGGCGGTCGTTGGCCAGCGACGGGATCTGCTTGCGCGCCTTGTCGGACTGGTCGAGGTCGATCTCGACCACCTCGAGGCCCGGCGCGTCACCCATGTCGCAGACCACGCGGCCCCAGGGATCGACCACCAGCGAATGGCCCCAGGTCTCGCGCCCGTCCTCGTGCGCGCCGGTCTGGGCGGCGGCGACGATCCAGGCGCCGGTCTCGATCGCGCGGGCGCGCAGCAGCACCTCCCAGTGGGCGCGGCCGGTCGGCACGGTGAAGGCCGAGGGCACGAAGATCAGCCGCGCGCCGGCCTGCGCCTCGGCGCGGTAGAGCTGCGGGAAGCGCAGGTCGTAGCAGATCGTCATTCCCAGCGCGCCCCAGGGCGTGTCGATCACGACGCCGGTCTCGCCCGGGGCGAAGCGCTTGGATTCGCCGATGGGCTTCTCGCCCTCGATGGCGACGTCGAAGAGGTGGATCTTGTCGTATTCCGCGACCAGCGCGCCGTCGGGCCCGATCATCGTGGCGTGGTTCAGGAAACGCCCGTCGGGGCCCAGAACGGGGGTCGAGCCCGGCTGCATCCACAGCGCGCGGGCGGCGGCCACCTCGCGGCAGGCGGCGATGAACGGGTCGGCGCCCGCTTCGACGACCTGCGCGCGCGCCTTGGCGCCGTCGCGCTGCATCAGGCCCGCGACCTCGGGCAGGCAGAGCATGTGGGCGCCGCCCGCATCGGCGCGCGCGGCCAGGTCGCGCATCGTGGCGATGTTGGCGTCATGCGTGCCGGCCGAATTCATCTGGCCGAGGGCGAGGCGAAGGGGCGTGGTCATGGGGCCTGTCCGATCAGGGGCGCGCGGCGCGCCGTTTCCGTTTTCGCTACGATCCTACGGCAGGCACGATAACTGAACCCGGGCGGGATGATAAACAGACTGTTTCCGACACATTTCACGCCGGCGCCGCGGGGGATGACATAGGAAGACTTGGACGCATCCGGCCCTTGCGCCAACCGGACGCGCCGAGGTTGCGCCCTGACTCCAGCGAGGTTTCCCATGCCCAGCAAGACCTTCACCTATGTCGACAACGGCCTGAGCTACACCGTCACCGTCTACGAGCAGGAGGGAAAGTTCTTCGCCGACATCACGGTCGACGAGGGCGCGATGGACGTGAACGCCGTCTATTTCGGCGATGCCGACTTTTCGGGCGACAGCGAGGCCCTGAAGGGTCCGCTGAACATGAACGGCGCCGGCTCCGAGCTCGACGGCGAGGCGGTGCAGTGGGACCAGGCCGAGGCGCTGAGCAAGCCGGGGCTGGGCCGCGACGGCACCGACAAGGAGACCTACCTGACCGAGGGCGACACGCTGAAGATCGAGCTGGACATCGCCAGCCTCGACGAGATCGCGGTGTTCGGCATCCGCGCGACCTCGACCACGACCCCCGAGGGGTCGATCAAGGGCGTGTCCGGTGAGGAGCCCGAAGAGCCCGAGGAACCGGAAGAGCCCGAAGAGCCGACCTACGACAAGGTCTATTTCGGCGATTTCGACGACGAGAGCGGCATCGGCGACAACGGCTGGTACCTGCAGGCGGAAGGTGAGGAAGGCGACGACCGCGTCCTGCCCGAGGGCACCGAGCCGACCTTCGCGAACTACCTCGCCTACTACGAGACGCTCGTCGAGGATGGCCTGGCGATGCCGTTGGACCAGATCGAGGGCGTCGCGTTCTACCAGCTCGACGCCGAAGGCAACCCGCAGGAGGCGTTCCGCATCGAGTCGGACGCCGACGGCTTCGCCGACAGCGAGGAGCTTCTGGCCGCCTACGACGCCGCGCTGACCGAGATGGAGGCCGAGGGCCAGTCGGTCGAGGGGATGGACCTAATCGCCGCGCTGAGCCTGCCCGAGGACGACGACGCGCAAGACGAGGCGACGCCCGAGGAAGAGCCGGACGACGCCGAGATGGCCTGAGGCCGGTGCGCGCCGGGCCGCGGCGTTAACCACCGCGAACGATCGGCGCGCCGCCGCCCAGATCCTGCCCAGATTGCGCGCGAAAATGCTGGCGGGGGCCTGTCCGTATCCTTCCGAGGGGTCCGAGCATGACCGTGCCTGTGTCATCCAGCGCTGCCGCGCCGACCGCCCAGACGGGTGGCCGGGGCAAGGTCGCGCGCGCGCCCGCGCAGCTCGAGGGCGAAGGCCCGATCAAGCGCCTCGCGCGCCAGAGCGGCGGGATGCAGCACGGCAAGGGCGCCCAGGAAATGGCCCGCGATCCGCGCCCGCAGCAGGCCGTGCGGCCGCCGCCGATAATCCCCTCCGTCGATGCCTCGGGGGCGCCGATCGACCGGCCGGGCGGGCTGATGCACGGGCAGAGCGTTCTCGAGATGGCCCGCGGCCCCAGCGCCGGCATCCCGCTGCCCGGCACGATCGGCGAGGCGCAGGCCCGTCTGCAGCAGGAGGCGTCGCCGAAATCCGCCTACGAGGCCGGCCGGCTGGCGCAGGCGCGCCGGGCGCGGGCGGCGTCGCGCGGGGCGTAGCGGGACCGCCGCACGGAAAAAGGGCCGGCGGTGTCGCCGGCCCTTTCGCGTTCGCTGCTCGTGGGTCTTTGCCCGGTATCAGCTGCAGCCCGAGGTGCCGCCGCAGGTGTTGCACTTCATGCAGGTGCCGTTGCGGACCAGCGTGTAGTTGCCGCACTCGCCGCAGGGGTCGCCCTCGTAGCCCTGCATCTTGGCCTTGGACCGCTGGTCGAGCGGGGTGACCGATGCGGTGGTCGAGCGGGCCGTGCTACGGGCCGAGATGGCCTGGGTCGTCTCGGCGACGATGGTGCCGACGGCGCTGTCGGCGCCGGGGACGAAGGCGGCCATGCCCTGCCCGCCCTGCAGCACCACCAGTTCCTGCGGCAGGCGCTTGCGCAGGTAGCCGGTCGAGCTGATCTGCTTCAGCACCTCGAGGCTGCGCGACGCGGCGCTGTCCGACAGCTCCTTGAGGTTCGACACGCCCTCTTCCTCGCCCCGGCCGAGATCGTCGAAGCTGGCGCCCTCGGGCTTGACGTGCGCGAGGTCGGTCCGGTCGAGGTAGGACACCGCCAGTTCGCGGAAGATGTAGTCAAGGATCGACGTCGCGTTCTTGATGCTGTCGTTGCCCTGCACCATGCCCGCGGGCTCGAACTTGGTGAAGGTGAAGGCGTCGACGAACTCTTCCAGCGGGACGCCGTATTGCAGGCCGACCGACACCGCGATGGCGAAGTTGTTCATCATCGCGCGGAAGCCGGCGCCTTCCTTGTGCATGTCGATGAAGATCTCGCCCAGCTGGCCGTCGGCGTATTCGCCGGTGCGCAGGTAGACCTTGTGGCCACCGACCACGGCCTTCTGGGTGTAGCCCTTGCGACGCTCGGGCATCTTCGACCGGCCGCGGGCGCGCTCGATCTCCTTGATGACGATCTTCTCGACCACCTTCTCGGCCAGCACGGCGGCCTTTTCCTGGGTGCTGCCGCTTTCCAGGATCTCGGCGGCCTCGTCGTCATCCTCGACCAGCGCCGACGCCAGCGGCTGCGACAGTTTCGAGCCGTCGCGGTAGAGCGCGTTGGCCTTCACGCCGAGCGACCACGACAGTTCGTAGGCCTTCTGGCAATCCTCGATCGTCGCGTCGTTGGGCATGTTGATCGTCTTCGAGATCGCGCCCGAGATGAAGGATTGCGCGGCGGCCATCATGTGGATGTGGCTGTTCACCGACAGGTAGCGCTTGCCCTTCTTGCCGCAGGGGTTGGCGCAGTCGAAGATGTGGTAGTGATCCTCGCTGAGGTGCGGCGCGCCTTCCAGCGTCATGGTCCCGCAGACGTGGTCGTTGGCCGCCTCGATGTCGGCGCGGGTGAACCCCAGGTGCCGCAGCAGGTCGAAGGTGGGATCGGTCAGCTTCTCGGCCGGGATGCCGAGCGCCTCGCGGCAGAACTCCTCGCCCAGCGTCCACTGGTTGAACACGAAGCGGATGTCGAAGGCCGAGGCGAGCGCGCGCTCGACCTTCTCGATCTGCGCGGGGCCGAAGCCGTGGCCGATCAGCGCCGTGTGGTTGATGCCGGGCGCGTTGCCAAGGCTGCCGTGGCCGACCGCGTAGGAGACGATCTCCTCGATCTGGGCCGAGGAATAGCCCAGGTTGTCGAGGGCGGCCGGAACCGACCGGTTGATGATCTTGAAGTAACCGCCGCCGGCGAGCTTCTTGAACTTCACCAGGGCGAAGTCGGGCTCGATGCCCGTCGTGTCGCAATCCATCACGAGGCCGATCGTGCCGGTGGGCGCGATGACGGTGGTCTGCGCGTTGCGGAAGCCGTGGGCCTCGCCGAGGCGCAGCGCCTCGTCCCAGGACGCCATGGCCAGTTCGACCAGCGTGGCGTCGGGGCATCCGGCGTGGTCCAGAGCGACCGGGCGCACGGCCAGATCCTCGTAGCCGTCGACGTTGCCCTGGGCCGCGTTGCGGTGGTTGCGGATGACGCGGAGCATGTGCTCGCGGTTGCGCTCGTAGCCAGAGAAGGCGCCCAGCTCTCCGGCGATCTCGGCCGAGGTGGCGTAGGCGGTGCCGGTCATGATCGCGGTCAGCGCGCCGCAAAGCGCGCGGCCCTCGACCGAGTCGTAGCCGAAGCCCATGTTCATCAGCAGGCCACCGATGTTGGCATAGCCCAGGCCCAGCGTGCGGAAGTCATAGGACAGCTGCGCGATTTCCTTCGACGGGAACTGCGCCATCGTGACCGAGATTTCCAGCGTCAGCGTCCACAGACGCGTGGCGTGCATGTAGGCCTCGGCGTCGAACACCCCGTCCTTGAGGAAGGTGAGCAGGTTCATCGACGCGAGGTTGCAGGCCGTGTCGTCGAGGAACATGTATTCCGAGCACGGGTTCGAGCCGCGGATCTCGCCGTCGGTCGGGCAGGTGTGCCAGGCGTTGACGGTGTCGTGGAACTGGATGCCCGGATCGGCGCAGGCCCAGGCGGCGTGGCCGACCTTTTCCCACAGGTCGCGCGCCTTGATGGTCTTGGCGACCTTGCCGTCGGTGCGGCGCAGCAGTTCCCAGTCCTTGTCCTCGCGCACCGCCTGCAGGAAGGCGTCGGTGACGCGGATCGAGTTGTTCGAGTTCTGGCCCGAGACGGACGCGTAGGCCTCGGAGTCCCAGTCGGTGTCGTAGGTCGGGAACTCGATGCTGGTGTAGCCCTGCTTGGCGTAGTCGAGCACGCGTTTGACGTAGGTCTCGGGGATCATGGCGCGCTTGGCGGTGCGGATTGCGTCCTTGAGGCCGCCGTTGACCTTGGGGTCGTAGGCGTCTTCCTCGCGGCCGTCCCAGGCCTTGATCGCGGCGAAGATGGCGTTGAGGCCCTTCTCGTGCGCCTTCGAGCCGGCGACGATGCTGGCGACCTTCTGCTCTTCGAGGACCTTCCAGTCGACGAATTCCTCGATGTCGGGGTGGTCGACGTCGCAGATGACCATCTTGGCGGCGCGGCGCGTGGTGCCGCCCGACTTGATCGCGCCGGCGGCGCGGTCACCGATCTTGAGGAAGCCCATCAGGCCCGACGACTTGCCGCCGCCCGACAGCGGTTCGTTCGCGGCGCGCAGGCTGGAGAAGTTGGTGCCGGTGCCCGAGCCGTACTTGAACAGCCGCGCCTCGCGCACCCACAGGTCCATGATGCCGCCGTCCGACACGAGGTCGTCCTTGACGGACTGGATGAAGCAGGCATGCGGCTGGGGATGCTCGTAGGCGGATTTCGAGCGGGTCAGCTTGCCGGTCTGGTAATCGACGTAGTAGTGGCCCTGGCCCGGGCCGTCGATGCCGTAGGCCCAGTGCAGGCCGGTGTTGAACCACTGGGGCGAGTTCGGCGCCGCGGTCTGCGTCGCCAGCATGTGCCGCATCTCGTCGTAGTAGGCGCGGGCGTCCGCCTCGGTGGTGAAGTAGCCGCCCTTCCAGCCCCAGTAGGCCCAGGCGCCGGCGAGCCGGTCGAAGACCTGGCGCGCGCTGGTCTCGCCCGTGCGGGGGGTGTCGTCGTTGGCGGGCACCGAGCGCCACAGGAATTCGGGGACGTCCTTCTCGCGGACCTTCTTGAGCTCGGTCGGCACACCGGCCTTGCGGAAGTACTTCTGCGCGATGACGTCGCTGGCGACCTGGCTCCAGCGCGCGGGGACTTCCATGTCCTTGAGCTGGAAGACGACCGTGCCGTCGGGGTTGCGGATCTCGGACGTGGTGGTGGCGAAGGGGATGCCTTCGTACGCGTCCTTGCCGGCCTTCGTGTAGTGACGTTCGATCTTCATCCCAGTCGCCCCTTGTGCGTTCTTCGCTGCCCGGCAGGTTTTCGGCCTGCCCTGTCCCATGGCCCGAGTCGTCGCCCGGCCTCTCTCTCGTTCCGCCGACCTGCGCCTGCGGTGGACACGCCCCGACCGGCGGCGGCCCGCATCATGCAGGCGCCTGAGGCGGCAGGGGTGGTCCCCGTCGCTTGGGTGTCTTTGGAGCCGTTGTCCCGTCGGCGGCACCACATCTTGTGTGTGTCCCGCCGACCTGCACAACCTGAACGAATTCAGGGGAGAGGGTCAAACGAATTTTTGGCGCCTTGGGCTCATTATGGGTGTTGACCGGCGGGTCGCCCGGGACCGGCCGCGGAGGGCGGGCGATTCACTCCCAGCCCGGCACGCGCGCGGGGCCTTGTGACGTTGGAAAAACTCACAGCTGTCCATAGGTTTATCCACAGGCTTAAGGAAGGTTAACGGCGCCCAAGAAAAATGCGGCATCGTCGGGCGCGGCACCAGATATTGCGGTTCGGCAACAGGCAAGCCCGATAGAGCGCGTGATTTCGTCCGTCGACGCGGTGACCGATGCCGGCACCTGAGTCGATTTGGTTAATGAAAGATTAATGTTTTCCGCAGGCTGCACGGCAGGCGCATGGCGGCCATGCGCAAGCGGCAAGCGTGCCGATCACGCGGATCGCGTGCGGGTGGATGAGATAGCGAATGGGAGGTGGTCGGGGCGGCGAGATTCGAACTCACGACCTTCTGTACCCAAAACAGACGCGCTACCAGGCTGCGCTACGCCCCGACTGCGGCCCGTTTAACCCCGGGCCGACGGGGTGGAAAGGGGAAATCTCAGCAGGGCCAGGCGGGCGTCGGGCCGATCACCGGGTGGCGCATCTGGGTGCCGGGGCCGATGCCCATCGCCTCGGCCATGCCGCCGTTGATCTCGAGCACGTATTGCGCCGGCCCGCCCGAGGGCAGCGGAGTCTCGTCGCCCGGGATCGCCTCGGCCGCGACGTTGATCACGACGCCGTCGCCGTCGGCATAGATGATGTCGAGCGGGATGAGCGTGTTGCGCATCCAGAAGCTGACCGGCGCCTCGTCGGGATAGACGAAGAGCATCCCGCGCGAGCGGGGCATCTCTTCGACGAACATCAGGCCGCGGGCGCGGCCCTCGGGGGTGTCGACCACGTCGATGCCGAAGCGCGCCTGGCCGAAATCGCCGCGCAGCCAGATCGTGTCCTCGGCGCAGGCGCCCTGGGCCTGCGCGCCGGTGGCGGCGGAGAGGAGCA